>JBMNTV010000104.1:0-2684 GCA_050945915.1 Christensenellales bacterium | reverse complement strand
CGGTGCGTTCGGCGATTGTCCGGTAAATGTCCCTTCCTTCCATACACCTGTCCTCCCAGAATTGTGATATTTGCACGTTAAATGGTATGCGGCTTAGTTGGCTTTCATGATTGCCGAATCAGCGCACGAGCCAAGCTTTCATCTCATATGATGAAGCCAGTGATGAGAGGGAGGTGCACAATGGCGCGCAGGCTTTATGTCGCCAACAGCGGCGAGGACAGCATATCGGTGATCTCCGTCGCCTCGAAGTGCGAAATCACGCGGATACCGCTTCTGCGCGCGGGTTGCGGGCCGAGAAGGCTCGCGGTGATGGGGAGCATGCTTTACCGCGCAGATACCTTTTCCGGCACGGTGGGGCGGTTTCCCCTGGAGCGCCCCCATGCGCAGACGGAGGTATCCGTCGGCGCCTGCCCCACGGATATCGCCGTGGACGCGTGGCATGTTTATGTTGCCTGCGGCGAGTCCAACAGCCTTTGGAAGGTGAACAGAAGGGCTTTCGTTCCGGAGCTTTGTGTCGCCACCGGCGCCTTTCCCATCGGCGTGGCGGCAAAAAAAGACGAGCTTGCGGTGGCGGAGCTGATGAGCGGTCATATCTGTGTGCACGGCGTGAAGGACCTGGAAAAAACCGCCGAATACGCGTCGGAAGGAATGCCCCTTTGGGTCGCCTCCTGCTCGAGGGGCTGGCTTTGCGGCGGGGTAACCGGGGACGGAAAGGGCGTAGTGACGCTGTTTTGCGATGGGAAGACGGCCGCGATTCCCCTTTCCTGCCCGGTTTCCAGGGGCATCGTGTTCTTTGATGGCGAACGCGAAAAAGCCGTCCTTGCCCACGTCTGGGACGACGGCCTGAGCTTTGTGGAATTGACGGAGTGCGGCTTGGAATGGATCGGCGAATCGCGCTGCGGCAGGATGCCCGACGAGCTTTGCGTGGATCAGCAGGAAGGGGTGATTTACGTCAGTTGCATGATGGAGAATTCCGTCGAAGCCTTTTCCTTCGATGGGGAAAGGATCTGTACCATATGCGTGGGCAACGAGCCCCGGGGCCTTGCCCTGTGGTAAAGCAGGGCAAAGCCCTTACTTTGCCAGCGTGCGCACGATATCCAAATAAAGCCCGGGGGCAGCGTCCACCCAGCGGCGGGCGATGTACCTGGCGGAATCTGCGGAAACGACGTTCAGCTCGACGGTGAGCAGCGTCCGCTCCCCCTCGATGATGCGGCAGGTGACCATGTATTCGCCGTTGCCGATCCTCCGGAAAGAGGCGAGGTTCTGGTGCTCGGACAAAAAGCGCTGCTTATGGGTTGCGGCGTATTTCTCGATGGCGTCCAGATGGGAGTGGGGAAGCCTGTTCAAAAATTGGGCCAGGCTGTCCCTTCCTTTCTCGGTGATCTGATAGGACATGCCCGCGGGCTTTTCGTTGGCGGCGAGCAGGCCGTTTTCCCGAAGATCGTCCAGGGCGATGCTCAACGAAAAATAATCCCCCCAGTCCTGTTCCAAAAAAACAGAAAAAATTTGCTCGGAGGTTAAAGAGATCCCGACAGAATCGAGAAAATGCAGAAGAGTGAGCCGCTGCCTTTCATCCCCGGTCGCAAAAATGCTCATGGTATCGCCTCCTTTTCCATAGAGTATATCACAGCATTTGGCATAGGCGGATAACGAAACCAAAAAAAAGGGCTTGAAAATCCCCGGCAATCGTGTATAATAATCAATGTCCGCTGCGAGTCGTCGGTAAGGCGCGAGGACTGACGCGGGGTTATAGCTCAGTTGGTTAGAGCGCTACGTTGACATCGTAGAGGTCGATGGTTCGAGTCCATTTAACCCCACCATGAAAGTCCTGAGTTGTGCGTGACGTTTCCGGGCTAAAACCCACAAAACACAAAAGGGTCTCGCCGGTTGTGATCGGCAATGCCAAGCCCCCGGCCTTCGGGCCGATACGGGGAAGGCAGCGCCGGCACACAGAGTCCCACCCTGCCGAGAGGCGGGTGTTTAATCCGGAGCGAACGGCAATTTGGGATTCAGTTTACGATATTTGATCCTGATGATTCACAGCATAGCGGAATGGTGTAACGGTAGCACCTGCGACTCTGACTCGCATTGCGTTGGTTCGAATCCAGCTTCCGCTGCCAGCCCCTAACCTGAACGGTTAGGGGCTTTTTCTTGTTTTTGGGGTCTGAAAAGAGGCGAATCCGGCCGACCTTGTCCTTCACCTCCGCGGCGATATCCCGTCCGGGTTTTCAAAAGCTAGGGATATCTTCCGCTGACACTTTTTGCCTCCGGGAACGGGTTACGGTAACGGCAGGCAACAGCCAAACCAAATCAGGAGGAAGCAGGCATGATTTTCAACATGGTGGGGGCGAGCGGCAAAAAACCCTTCATCCCCCAGTATACGGGCAAGGCGAAGCTCGTTCTCCTTGGAAACGGCGATTCGGGCTATATGGAGTTTTACACCTCCGGAACCCTCACATGGCTGGACGACAAAGTTCCCCGTTTTGTAGACATGTTCTGCGTCGGCGGCGGGGGCGGCGGAAGCGGCGGCGTTACCGACCCCAATTACTATGCCGGAGCAGGCGGGGGCGGCGGGTATACGACAACGGTTCTGTCCGCCCCGCTCCCGCCGGCAGTCGAAATCACAATCGGCGCAGGGGGCGCGGGGAGTGCCCGCAACAACAGCTACATGGCGACGAACAAGG
>JBMNTV010000103.1:0-2834 GCA_050945915.1 Christensenellales bacterium | reverse complement strand
TTCGTTTATCAATTGGTCGAAGGCGCGTCAGCGGACAGGCTGGTCGCCTGGATTCTGGCTGTCTTCGCCCTTGGCCTGCTGCTCAGGAGCGTTGGCGCCGGCATCCGACGGCGGGGAAAGCTCGGCGTTTGCGGTGCCGTTCAGCTCCTTTTCCAGGGCTGTGGCAGGGGTGTCCGGCAGGGGCTCGCCCTTCATGAGCAACTCGAACTGTTCGCCGTCCAGCTTCTCGCGTTCGATCAGCGCGTTGGCGACGCGATGTACCGCATCGCTGTTTTCGGTGAGCAGGCGTTCGACTTTCGCAAAGGCCTCCTCGATGATGGCGCGAATCTCCTCGTCGATGATGGAGGCGATCTCCTCGCTGTAATTCCTGGCGTGGCCGAAGTCCTTGCCGATGAAGACCTCCTGGCCGCCTCCCAGGAAGATGGGCCCCAAACGCTCGCTCATGCCGTATTCCGTGACCATCTTGCGGGCGATCTCGGTGGCGCGCTGTAGGTCGTTGTAAGCGCCGGTGCTGATATCCCCGATGAAGAGCTTTTCGGCGACGCGGCCGGAAAGCAGCATGGCGATATTGTCCTTCAGCTTGGCGCGGGGCATGTGCTGGGTTTCCTTCTCGGGCAGGGTCATGGTATAACCCGCGGCGCGGCCGCGCTGGATGATGGAAATCTCGTGCACGGGGTCGCAGTTGGGCAGGAGGCTGGAGACGACGGCGTGACCCGTCTCGTGGTAGGCGGTGATGCGCTTGTCCTCGTCGGAGATGACGCGGCTGCGCTTCTCCGGTCCGGCGATGACGCGGGTGATGGCCTCTTCCACCTCTTCCATGCCGATGACGCGGAGTTTCTTCCGTGCCGCGAGGATGGCGGCTTCGTTCAGCATGTTTTCCAAATCCGCACCGGTGAAGCCGGGGGTGCGCTTGGCGAGCACCTTGAGGTCCACGTCATAGCCCAGGGGCTTTTGACGGGCGTGAATGCGCAGAATGTCCTCCCGTCCTTTGACGTCCGGCGTGCCGACGATGATCTGCCTGTCGAACCGCCCGGGGCGGAGGAGGGCAGGGTCCAAAATGTCCGGCCGGTTGGTGGCGGCGATGACGATGATGCTCGCGTGGGGGTCAAAACCGTCCATCTCCACCAGCAACTGGTTCAGCGTCTGCTCGCGCTCGTCATGCCCGCCGCCCAGTCCTGCGCCGCGGTGACGGCCGACGGCGTCGATCTCGTCGATGAAGATGATGGCAGGCGAGGTCTTTTTCGCGGTGTTAAAGAGGTCGCGAACGCGGGATGCGCCCACGCCGACGAACATTTCCACAAAATCCGAACCGGAAATGGAGTAAAACGGCGCTCCGGCTTCGCCGGCGACGGCCTTGGCAAGCAGCGTTTTGCCCGTTCCTGGCGGTCCCATGAGCAACACGCCCTTGGGGACCCTGGCGCCCATTTCCGTAAAGCGGCGGGGGTTCTTCAGGAACTCGACGATCTCGACGAGTTCTTCCTTTTCCTCGTCGGCCCCCGCGACGTCCTTAAAGGTGACCTTGTTGGTCTCGTTGGTGACGATGCGCGCCTTGGACTTGCCAAAGGCGTTGATGCCCTTTCCGCCGCCCTGCTGCTGCATCATGACGTACCACAAAAACGCGGTGGCGCCGATCAGGATCAGGTAGGGCACCAGATTCCAGAAGCTGAACTCGGAAGGTTCGCGGTAATCCAGCTGGAACCCGTAATCCAGGGCCGAAATATCTGTCGCGGGTTTGCCGGTGGTCTCGGACACGATGGCGGCAAGATCCTGCTTCAGGATTTCGTAGGAAGGAACATAGGCGGTGAACTCGCGCCTGTTGGGCAGATTGTCCATGGTCAGCGGAGAACCGGTATAGATGCCGGAAAGCTGGGTGCCGGTCA
The DNA here is from genome assembly GCA_050945915.1 of Christensenellales bacterium. Classification (GTDB taxonomy): domain Bacteria; phylum Bacillota; class Clostridia; order Christensenellales; family CALWSW01; genus CALNBC01. The sequence continues at coordinate 954 of JBMNTV010000103.1, read as the reverse complement.
GCACCACGCCGGCAACATTGCCCTCCTTGACTTCCTGGAGGAACTCCTCATAGGAAAGCTGCTCGACCGCGTTGGCCATGCCCATTCCGAAGCGGGAAGCCATGAATACGATGGCGGCAATCATCAGAAGGTAGATGACGATTGTCCGTAGATTGCGTTTTTTCAAAATATAGAAATCCTCCTTGGGTATACAACATCTCTTATTTTATCATCATAAGCGGCCGTGGCACAAGGGCAGCGGCGCCAAAGCATAGAATAACGGCACAAAGTGTCCACGGCGGCGAGCAAAGTGACAGGAAGCACAGCCGCGCAAGGATGAACGCCGTTTTCCGTGGCCGAAAGACCGCACGGACTGCAAAGAGGCGGCCTAATGTCGCTTCTCAATGCCTTAGCCTCTGTTTTTGGGCTGAAGCGGGCTGAGAAAAGGCGAAAGCCTGCCTTCACGGACCCGTTTCGCGTCCAATCAAAGGGCAAATAAAAGCGGCGGCCGCAAAAGCCGGGCTTATGGCGCGCTCCTTCTTTGGGAGCCGCCCTGTACAGACTGGCGATGGGATCAGTCTGTGTATAGCTCCGGTTTGAGAACGCCGATATATTCAAGATTGCGGTACTTTTCTGCATAATCCAGCCCATACCCCACGACGAACTCGTCCGGGATTTCAAAGCCGCAGTAATCGGGTTGAATGTCCGCGATGCGGCGCTCGGGTTTGTCGAGCAGGGAGCAGATCTTCAGACTGGAGGGGTCCCTGGCGGAGAGCATCTCGCAAAGGTATGCGAGGGTCTGGCCGGAGTCCATGATATCCTCTACGATTAAGACGTCCTTTCCAAAAATGTTGATGTCCAGGTCTTTGCGGATCTGGACCACGCCGGAAGAAGAACGGGAGTTGCCATAGCTGGAAATCGACATGAAATCGATCTGAACCTGACGATTTATCTTGCGGATGAGATCGGCAAAAA
>JBMNTV010000102.1:0-3160 GCA_050945915.1 Christensenellales bacterium | reverse complement strand
CCTTGAGGATGGCATTATATCTCGACTCGTTCCATTCGAGTTGCGCCTTTCTGATGATGCTGGTCATCCTGGTATTGATATTGTAATACGCGATGCCGATGCCGACGAAGCACATGGTGATGCCGTTAACGCAATCGATCAGCGCGACGCTTTTTTCCTTCAGCAGGCAGGAACTCAGGCAAAACAAAAAAGTCAGGGACAGGCTCAGCAGCGCGACACGGCCGGGCTTGTCAAGAATTTGGGAGGGCAACGCAGCGATGATGCCCGCAAAAGCCGCCGAAAAACCGTCCGCACTAAAAAAGGGGCCGATGATGATCGTGGACACAGCGGTCACTGCAACGCCGATATACATGACAAGCAATGCGCAGTTGATGTGCCGGGATGCGTAAATGACGATGAAAGCAAGAAGGGCGAGCACAAGGGCCATCGACGAAAAATGAACCCAGAAAAGGTTGCTGATCTCCTTGAATGCCAGCGAGGCGGCGGTCACAGCAAAAAACAGGCTTGACGCGAACGCTGCCAGGAGCTTCGCGGACTTGAGATTGGTCCGGGCTATGGCCAAGCGATTGTCAGCAAAAGCCCTGTGCGGCAATCCGCCGTTATACAGGTACTCTAATCGTTCAGAGAAACGCATCGATTCTGCCTTTCCACCGGTGGTAGCCCTAATCGTTTTTTGCCGATGTTGATTCAAAAGTAGCGAAGGAGAAATCTCTTTTTTATCACACAAAAACAGGTATGTATAAACTATCTTATATCACAATGCGTTGTATCTGTCTACAAATAATCAGATACCTTGTGGAATATGACTTGAAAAATGTCTATCAACACAGGAATTGAGCGAGGAATGACGGATCGCATATTTTTTAAGATGCAGGACGGTTTTCTTGCCCATTAGGGTATGACCGGATTTTTGTTTAATAAAAAACGCCCAAAGAACGCGCGATTCTTTGGGCGTGATGATTGAGAGTCAGAATGTTCTGGTGTAAATGCTGTCTCTGTCCAACAGGGTTTCGACGGTTTCATAACCCAGTCGTCGCAACAGCTCCAGCACATAGGGATTGTCTGCCGGGGTTTTGATGCTTGCGTCGTCACCGTATTCATTGACGGCCGACCGGGCAATCTCCCGGTCGATCAGGGATTTGGGTCCGCCCACGCAGCCGCCGACGCAGCCCATTCCCTCTATGAAGTTGGCGTCCACCCTGCCCTCGAAAATCTCTTTCAGCAGCGCTTTGCAGTTGACGACACCATCCGCCTGCCGGGACCGCAGGGTGATCCTCCGCCCCGGGCGCAGGCGGTCCAGCGTGGTCTGAACGGCTTCGCTCACCCCGGCGGTGCGGGCGTAAATCCTTCCTGCCCTGGAGGAGTGGTCGCTTTCGTCCTCTTCGAAATCCGCCGGGTTGATGCCCATCAGTTCAAAAAGCTCTGCGATCTCCTCGAAGGTCAGCACGATATCCACCGCATCGGCGATATCCGGTTCCCGGGCTTCCGCCTTTTTTGCCAGGCAGGGCCCGATAAAGACGGTCTTTGCCCCCGGATGCATGCGCTTGATCGACCGGCCGCATGCCACCATGGGGGATACGGACGGAGGGACATGGGGAATCATGTCCTTGTACGACTTCTTGATCAGCGCCACCCAAAGGGGGCAGCAGCAGCTGGTCAGCAGGAAATCATCGTCGGTATGGATGGCGCGGTCAAACTCCAGCGCCTCCTTCAGCGTCAGAACATCCGCAAAAAGGGCCACCTCGATCATGCCGTAAAAGCCCATGTACTTGAAGGCACTCCTCAGCTTGCCCGAGGTCACCTCTTTGCTGAACTGACCGGAAAATGCCGGCGCAATCATGGCGTAGACGGGGCTCTTCCTGTCCTTCAGCAAATTGACCACCGCAAGGGAATCCTTGCGTCCGGCAAGGTTCTCCTCGGAACAGGCCTTGAGGCATTCGCCGCAGCCCGTGCAGTTGGCGGTGATGACGATGTTGTTGTTTTCGTCCCGCTTGATGGCTTCAAAAAGGCAGGCGACTTCACACGCGCTTTCGCCGGAAGGGCAGCCGCAATCCCCCACCCGGAGGACCACGGGCTGATTCTCAGGGTACATCAGCGCTTCCACCAGTCCGGTGTCATCGGGCGCAGCGTCCTCTATCGCCTTTCGCCTTGTCTCCAGTTCTCCATCCATCGCCGCCTTGCTCAGCTCGCGGCTCAAATCATTGTACCTGCTCATCGAGTAACCCTCCGCATGCGTTTCTGTCGGGGAGCGTACGCTCCATCTTCGCCGGTTCCGTTTGCCCTGAAGGGGCTACCAAACGCTCTTTTCGGCTTGACATGCTTTATTATGCCCGCGCAGGCAAACCTGATTGTCTGCAAACCGGCTTTTTTACCGGATGAGGTCACTTAGCCTTTCCCGTTTTGTGCAACTTCAGGAAAAACTATGGCGATTGTTCTTCTTCCGGTGCGGAATGGCAAATATGCTTGGCAACAACGGTTATTCCGCTGGATCGGAAAAATCCCCCGCCGCCCCAAGGGATACGACCAGCGCCATGACTTTAATAAACTCCTCCACCGTCGGTTTGCCATTTGGGAAAAGCCTTCTTTGGACCCTGGCAATGTTTTCGTCATCATTGTTCCAGGAAGCGTCGATGGTTTCCTGCATTTCCTCCCTCAACTCGTCCGGCAAAACCCCGTATTCCTTCGCAACGTCGTCGTACAGTTCCTGATAAACCTTGCTTTCCGTCAAATCCTTCCCCCCGCGCCTGCTCATAACGTCCCCCTGTTGAAATAGTACCGTTTTATTCCCATATTGTTCGGTAACCATACTTTCTCAATTGTATATGCTTCTATTGTATTCGTCCAGAAAAATCTGCAATCAACCGCGCGTGTGACCGAGTCAAGGTAAAGAAAAACCGCCCGGCAACTCCATCGCCGGGCGGTGGTTCATTTTTTTGCTATTTAACCTTTGTATTCAGGGATCATGCCGATTCTGCGCATGGTGTCCAGGGAATCGATGATTTCGGGAACCGCGCGGCTGCCGATCAGTTCAGCACCCGCCAGCAGGAACGTATAGGCGTTCTGGGGACGGGGGAACTTGACGCCGGAAACCTTCACACGGCAGTTGGTGCCCTTCAGGGTATCCACCATGATCAGCACCTGCTCAAGGGTCGGTCCCTGG
>JBMNTV010000101.1:0-3480 GCA_050945915.1 Christensenellales bacterium | reverse complement strand
GGAAATATCGAAACCACCTACACATACGAATTATACAGGCTTACGAGGGATTAAAACTGCGTCCGTTTAGCATATTTTTATTTATTTCTATATCTATTTTTGAACACAAAAAACCGCCAAAGGGAATTCTCCCCCTGACGGTTGGCGCTTGCGATAAGCAAACTTTGTAATTGTAAACAAACTCGTGTGTAATGAAACATACGGTTTAGCGCTTGGAGAACTGCGGAGCGCGGCGAGCAGCCTTCAGGCCATACTTCTTGCGTTCCTTCATCCTGGGGTCGCGGGTCAGATAACCCGCCTTTTTGAGGATGGGGCGAAGATCCGGGTCCGCCTTGCACAGGGCGCGGGAAATGCCGTGGCGAATCGCGCCGGCCTGACCGGTGGTGCCACCGCCATGCACGTTGACGATAACGTCATACTTGCCGAGAGTATCGGTAATAACAAGGGGATCCCTTGCGATCATCTTCAGGGTTGCAAGTCCGAAATAGTCTTCGATGTCCCTCTTATTGATGATGAAAGAACCGGCGCCGGGCATGATCCTGACGCGGGCGATTGACTTCTTCCTGCGGCCTGTGCCGAGGTACTGAGCAGTTGCCATATTGGTATGCCCTCCTTCCGATTAATACTTGAGTGTCAGTGCTTCGGGCTTCTGCGCGGCGTGATTGTGTTCCGGTCCAGCATAAACGCGAAGCTTTTTGAGCATCTTGCGGCCGAGAGGCCCCTTGGGGAGCATACGGCGAACTGCTTCATAGATCACAAACTCCGGCTTCTTCTGAATCAGGGTCCGATAAGGGACCGCCTTGAGACCGCCGATATAACCGGAATGGCGGTAGTGCATCTTGTCGTCCAGCTTGTTTCCGGTCAGAACAATCTTTTCGGCGTTAACGATGATCACATGGTCGCCGGTGTCCACATGAGGCGTATAGATAGGCTTATGCTTGCCCCGAAGAATCGCCGCAACCTGGCTGGCCAGACGGCCGAGAACCGCGCCGTCAGCGTCCACAACGTACCAGTTGCGCTCGAGGGCTTCGCCTTTTGCCATATAGGTTTTCATAGGCTTGTTTCCTCCTGAGTTATGGGGGTCGATTATGAAATCTATATTAACTGCGCGAAGGCCCATTAGTCCGGGGCTAGGGGACAAACAGACTCGCACCAAGATATTTTATCCAAACATCGCATAGAAGTCAAGGGACAAATAGAGGATCACCCTTCGCCCTTTCTGCCTTATGCCTTCGCCGCACAACGTGGAGCAATAAGCGGCAAAGAAACCGTTCAAACAAGCCCTGGGAATCCGGTTTGCCTCAGCGCTTCATAGAGCACGATGGCCACGGAGTTCGACAGGTTCAGCGAGCGCTTATCCGGAAGCATCGGTATTCTGATATGATTGTCTTTCCATTTTGCCAGGAATTCATCCCCCAGCCCGGCGGTCTCCCTGCCGAACACGAGATAGTCCCCGTCTCGATACTCAACATTCGAATACGCCTTTTCTGCCTTCGTCGTGGCAAAAAAGAAGCGGGCCTCCTTTGCCGCGCTGTAAAAAACTTCCTCAAAGCTGTCGTGCAGCGTAAGAGACAGCGTGTCCCAGTAATCCAGCCCCGCCCGTTTGACGTGGGACTCGTCAATCGAAAATCCGAGGGGCCTGACCAGGTGCAGCGCGCACCCGGTGACGGAACAAGTTCTGGAGATATTCCCCGTATTCTGCGGGATCTCAGGTTGGACTAATACAATATGAAACACTTTCTGCGCAGGTCCTTTCCCACGACTTTATTTAGAATTGTTTAACATTCTATCAATAATCCGTGAATTTGTACAGCGGAGAAAAACGTTTTGTAAAATAAGTTGCATTCGGCAAATCAAGTGGATATACTTTAGCCGTATGTACTGATTGATTTCATCAATGATGTGTGAGGGATAAAATGCCGAAAAACTATTCCAAACGATCTGGAAGCAAGAGGAAAAAAGCCAACGGCGTCCGCATCTTCCAGTGGGTAACGGTCGTCGTGCTCTTTGCGGCGCTGATCTTTGTGCTTAGTCTGCTCTTGAAGGGGCCAGGCGCTGTCAACAGGCAGGACCCCGACAACTCACCAACCCAACTCGACGGTGGTCGCTTTTCGGAAAACACCACCGTAAACGGCGTTTCCATCGGGGGATTGTCCCCGGAGGAGGCGCGCGCCGCCCTTTCTGAAAGCGTGAACACCCAGCTTGACGGCGTTTCTGTCACCCTGGCATACGGTTCCTCAGTCTGGACTGCGGATGCTTCCGCGGTTGAGTTCGCCAGCGATCTCGAATCCGTCCTGTCGACGGCAATGCAGGCCGGCCCGGGGGAATACCACACCTCTGTCACCGTTGACAGGGCGTCCCTCGCTTCCTTTATTCGGTCCATCGCCACCGAGATCGACCGCGAAGCAGTCGAGCCCACATTGCACTACGATCCCGAAGCCCCAACGGATGCTCCCCCCTTCACCGTCATCGACGGCCAGTCCGGCCTGACAGTGGATGTGGAAGCCACGATTGACGCGGTGATCGAGCAGCTTGCTTCGGGCACCTACGGCAAGGTTTCCGTGGTCGTCAACGAAACGCCGCCCACCGTCAGCGCGTCGGAGCTTGCAGCCAAGGTCACGCTGATCGCCAGTTTCACCACCGAGTTCAAAACCAAGGAGGCCGGCCGCACCCACAATCTCAACCTCGCCTGCGAGAAACTGAACGGCATCAGCATCGCGGACGGCGAAACCTTCTCCTTCAATGACGTTGTCGGTCCCAGGGACGAGGCCAACGGCTGGAAGGAAGCCCTTGTCATCATCGGCGGTTCGCGATATGAAGACGGATGGGGCGGCGGCATCTGCCAGGTTTCCACCACGCTTTACAACGCGCTTCTTTTGACGGGCTGCGATTTCGCCGATTTTTCCAGGGTGAACCACTCCATTCCCTCCGGCTATGTGGACAGGGGACTGGACGCCACCGTGGCTTATGGTTCAAAGGACCTCAAGTTCACGAACACCACCGGCAGCACCGTTTACATCGTTGCCTACACCAGCGACCTGGACCAGAGCACGGGTAAACTGACCTTTAATGTTTATGGACAGGCCCTTCCCGAAGGGACCGAGATCAAGGTTTACAGCAAGACCGCCCAAACCTTGGAGCCGCCGGAACCGGAATACATCTACGACCCCACAGAACCGCCCACCTATAAAAAGGAGCTCCAGAAGGAGCGCAAGGGCTATGTGGTCGAAGTGTATCGCGAGAAAATCGTCAACGGCGTAAGCCAGGGCGCAGAACTCCTGTATACCGACACCTATAAGCCGGTTCAGGGAATCTATACCGTCGGTTCCGCGACACAATCTCCGGGCGGCGATGACGTGGAAATCCCCGAGGATGATAGCTTCATCCCGTAACATGCAAGAATGGCGCGTCAAATCATAAAAAGACCCCAATACGGGGTCTTTTTATTGCTTCTTGTCGCAGCCATGGCATAGCAGGTTC
>JBMNTV010000100.1:0-3570 GCA_050945915.1 Christensenellales bacterium | reverse complement strand
CTGCGCGCTGTGTTCTTCGCTGCGCAACCTTCCGTTGCCCGCGGGCTGCGCCGTCTTGGGCGAAATCGGCCTGACGGGGGAGGTGCGCGCCGTTTCCGCGGCGGAAAAAAGGGCGGCGGAATGCGCCCGCATGGGCTTTTCCAGGGTCATTCTTCCCAAGGCAAACAGGCGGGGTCTGACGCTGCCCATCGAGCTGGTGGGGGTGAGCTCCGTCGAAGAAGCGTTTGCTGTTCTGTTTTAATAATGAATGGATGGCGTTATGACCTTGACAAGTATAATACGCTGTGGTAATATCAAATTTTTTTGACACGCGGGCCGGTTATGTTGTATCATTAGATTGTGAGTTGATAATAAACACTTGACAGATGTTGGCATTCAACCCAAAAATCCAAAAATGCAACCCGCATTTGATGCGGCAAGAAAGTGAGGGAAGAGGAAACGCAAGGTTTTTTTCATTCGCGAAGTTCAAGAATGCGCGAAAAAACCATGCAATCCAAGAGAAGCGATGCGTTATTTTTATAAGCTGTCGGCCCTGCCGGCGGCTGGTCTAACCGGAGGTCAATTGTACAGCATGTTTAAGGTCGGCGACATTGTATCCTATCCCATGCACGGCGTGGGAGTGGTGGAGTCCATCGAAAAGCGCGAAGTGCGCGGCGTTGAGGACATGTATTACGTCCTCTGCTTCCGCACGGACGGGCTGAAGGTACTGCTGCCCCTGGACCGCGCCGTCGAAGCCGGACTGAGGCACATTATTTCCGCACAGGAAGCCGAAGAGGTGATCGCCTTTATCACCCAATGCGAGGTGGACGAGCAGAGTTCCAACTGGAACCGCCGCTATCGGTTCAACCTTGACCGATTGAAGACGAATGACGTCAAATCCATCGCCCAGGTGGTCAAGTCCCTTTCCGCCCGCTCTTCGGAAAAGGGTCTTTCTTCCGGGGAGAAGAATATGCTCAACAACGCCCGGAACTTCCTGGTGGACGAGTTGGCGGCGGCCACCGGACGTTCCGAAGAGGAAATGACCGCCCTGCTGAAGGGGCTTCTGGAAGACTGAGGTGTGACCCCATTATTTTGCCGGCGGCAATGCATTTTGTTTGTCGCGGCGTCATTGTTTTGTCACATTCACGCTGTATAATATATGGATGTGGCACAGCCCTGCGGGGCGAAATCCCGGGCCCTGCGCCCGGACCGGCCCTGCCGTGCGGCAGGGTTGCCATCAAACTTATATTTTGATCTGATCTGACCAGACAATAATCGGCCGTTTTCATAACGGCCGCTTCAGATAAATCCTACGATGCCTTATGAAACACTTAAGGAGGTGGTCTGTTGAATCCAGACAACAAAAGGAGGCAGGAGGTCGGCAGGATCATATTGAGCGCGCTCATTGCCCTGGTGGGCTGCGCAGCCGGCGTCGGTCTCTTGATGGGGATTGACCGTTTGCTCGAACTTCTTGGTCTCGTCAATCTCAGCTTGCTCGTTCCCATCGCCAGGATGGCGATCTACAGCTTTGTCGCGGTTGCTTTCGGATTCCTGTTTTATTTTCTTTCACCCGCAATCATAAGACTTTTTTCCAAAGCGATCCGTTCTGCCGAAACCGCGTTGAACGACATGCCCTTCATGGATCTCGTGGGCGGGACCATCGGGCTGATACTGGGCCTTGTGATTGCCCTGTTGCTTTCCAGCCTCTATGCGTCGATCCCCGTTCCGGTGGTGAACGTCGCCCTGACGGTGCTGACCTATCCCATCCTCGCCTATTTGGGATGGACGATCGGCAAAAAGCGGCGCTCGGAATTCAGGATGCCCGAAGGGATACGCCGCGAAAGAAAGGGCGACAGAACCCCAAAAGGGGACAAGGCCAACGCCGCAAAACCCAAGGTGCTGGACACTTCCGTCATCATCGACGGCCGGATCTTCGACATCTGCAAGACCGGCATTGTGGAGGGAACGCTGGTCATTCCCAGCTTTGTTCTGCAGGAACTGCGCCACGTGGCGGATTCGGCGGATTCCCTGAAGCGGAACAGGGGCCGGCGCGGGCTGGACATCTTGAACAAGATCCAAAAAGAGCTGGATGTTTCGGTCAGGGTGGAAGAACGGGATTACGAGGATGTGGCGGAGGTGGACGCCAAGCTCCTTCGCCTGGCGACGGAGCTGAACGGCGCCGTGGTCACCAACGACTACAACCTCAACAAGGTCGCGGCGGTCCAGGGCGTTCAGGTGCTGAACATCAACGAGTTGGCCAACGCGGTCAAGCCCGTGGTGCTCCCCGGCGAGGAAATGGTGGTCACCATCCTGAAGGACGGCAAAGAAGCGGGTCAGGGTGTTGCCTATCTGGATGACGGCACGATGATCGTGGTGGACGGCGGCAGGCGCTATATGAACGAAACGGTGGAGGTCATCGTCACCTCCGTATTGCAGACGGCCGCCGGCAGGATGATCTTCGCCAGGCTGAAATAGCGGGGTTTTATCAAAAGGGCGGCAAACAGGCATACTATGGGCGCATCCCCAATCCGGGGCCGGCCCCGGGCTTTCCCGCCTTGCGCGAAGACTTGCGATGGCGAACGTGCCCAAACCTTAGCGCAAAGCAATCAACCAACCGCCGCCGGAAGCGTTCCGGCGGCGGATTTTCCAACCATGGGAGGATTTCGTATGGAGCATCGTGAAAAGACAGTTGCCGAGTCCAGAACGGAACACAGCCGGATCATCCTGCGCGGCGATACCAATGGCACCGGCAGGCTTTTCGGCGGAAGGCTGGTGGAATGGATCGACATGGTGGCCGGGGTGGTGGCCAGGCGGCATTCGGGCTGCAACGTGACCACCGCATCCATTGATGAGCTGTCCTTCATCGCCCCCGCCCACGCGGACGACACCGTCGTCCTCGTCGGGCAGATCACCTACGTGGGCAGGACTTCGATGGAGGTGCGGGTGGATACCTTTGTGGAGCGGCTGGACGGCGAAAAAAAACAGGTCAACCGTGCGTATCTGACCATGGTGGCGCTGGATTGGGCGGACAGGCCCACCGAAGTGCCCAGGCTGATCCTCGCCACCGACGAGGAGCGCCAGGAGTGGGCGGCGGGGCTTGCCCGCGCTGCCGAGCGCAAGCGCAGAAGGAGCGACGTGCAATAATCAAGCCTGACGGAAGGGAAGGCGAGAGATTCCCCTTTGTGCCGCGGGGCAGTGGCCGTCAAAATGGTCTGGGGAATCGCCAATCTTGGGGCGTTGGTGGATCGGCCGAAAGCCTGTGAACAGAATGGATAAGTTTTGTGACAATTCGCTGAACGTTTTGTGAACGGTGAACAGCGTCTATTGCGCCGCTGTTTTGGGCATGTTAGCATCTAGTTATGAGAAGTTAACGCTCCATGCTGAACGGAGGTATTTCAATTTGAAACGATTGCTTTCCTTCGCGCTGGCGGCCATGCTGGCCATCGGCCTTTGCGCCTGTTCGGATCAACCGCCCCAGGAGCCGATCACGACGCCGGACGAAGGCGACGCAGAGATTTTGGGCGAAGTTCCCGGCCAGCCGGTGGTTGCCGCGACGCCTGCGCCCCGATCCCCGGAACAGAAGGAGATCGA
>JBMNTV010000099.1:0-3644 GCA_050945915.1 Christensenellales bacterium | reverse complement strand
CGCCTTTGCGACGGCGAGTGCCGCGAATGGAGCGCGCGCATCGTTTCCATCGGCAAAAAGGCGGTGCTTGCCGAGCTGATCGCCTCCATAGAGGTCCATACCGAACCGGATTGCCGCATCACGCTGTGTCAGGGCATCCAAAAAGCCGGCAAGTTCGAAACCGTCGTCCAAAAGGGCGTGGAGCTGGGGGTTTGTGCCTTTGTGCCTTTCAACTGCGAACGGGCGGTGGCAAAGCCCTGGAGCGCGCAGGACAAGCGACAGGACCGCTATGCCCGCGTGGCGATGGAAGCCGCGAAGCAGTGCGGCAGGGGGATCGTGCCTCAAGTCGCACCCCCCATCAGCTTTGACGAGCTCTGCGAACGGTCGGGCAGGCATGAACTCACCCTGCTGCTGTGGGAGGAGGAAAAGGAGCGTTCGCTGAAGGACGCTTTGGTTGCCGCGCCGAACGCGACTGACATCGCCGTGATCGTCGGCCCGGAGGGCGGGATCTCCAAGGAGGAGGCGAAAGCCCTTTCGGACTGCGGCGCGGTATCCGTCTCCTTGGGCAGCCGCATCCTGCGCACCGAGACCGCCGGCCCTGCAGCCGCGGCGATGATACTTTACGAAAAGGACGATATGGCCCCGTGAGAGTTTCTTTCTGCACCCTGGGGTGCAAGGTCAATCAATACGATACTGAAACCATGATGTCCCTGTTCGCAGAAGCGGGCTGGGATATCGTCGACTTCGGGCAAGAGTGCGAAGTTTCGGTGATCAACTCCTGCACCGTCACCGCCACAGGGGATAAAAAGACACGCCAGATGGCCTCCCGCGCCCGCGCGTTCAGCCCCGAAGGCATCGTGATGGTGGCGGGGTGCGGCGCCCAGAAGGCGGCGGAGGCAATGCTTGCCCTGCCCGGGGTTTACGTCGCCCTGGGCACGAAAAACCGGTCCATAGCGCCGGAGCTTGCCGCAAGAGCCTGGGAAACCCGGGAAAAGATCAACGCCGTAGGGGACATCATGACCGAGCGGGTGTTTGAAGAGCTCCCCGCCATGACGGACGGCCGGACCCGGGCGACGCTGAAGATCCAGGACGGCTGCAACCGGTTCTGCTCCTACTGCATCATCCCCTTTGCCCGGGGTCCTGTGCGCAGCAGGCAGCCGGAAAACGTCATCAAAGAGGTGGAACGCTTAGCCTCTGCCGGTTTTTCCGAGTTCGTGCTGACGGGCATCCACCTGGCTTCCTACGGGAGCGACATCGGCACCGACCTGATCACCATGATAGAAAAGGTGTGCGCCGTGGAGGGCGTCAAGCGCCTTAGATTGGGCTCTTTGGAGCCGCTGATTTTGACGGACGACTTCTGCGCCCGCTGCGCCGCTCAGCAAAAGCTGTGCAGGCAGTTTCACGTTTCCCTGCAAAGCGGGTGCGACAGCGTGCTTGCGCGCATGAACCGGCGGTATTTAACGCATGAATATGCAAGGGGCGTTCAAGCCCTTCGCAAGGTGATGCCCCATTGCGCTGTGACCACCGATATGATCGCGGGCTTCCCCGGCGAAACGGAGGAGGAGCACCGGCAGACGATGGAGTTTGTGGAAAGGATCGCCTTTTCCCGCATCCACGTGTTCCCCTATTCCCGCCGGCCGGGAACAAAGGCTGCGCAGATGCCCGAACTTCCCAAGGCGGTGAAGAACCGCCGGGCTGCGGAGCTGATCGAGCTGGGAAGGCGGCTGGAGCATGCCTACATCGACGCCGCATTGGGCAGCGTGCAAAGCGTGCTGCTGGAGCAGGAGGACGAAGCGGGCAGGATGACGGGTTATACGGGAACCTACATCCACACCGCGGTGCATGGCGGCGAGCAGGGCAGCATCGTGAACGTCCGGCTGCTGCGGCGGGAAGGGGAAACGGCGATCGGCGAGATCGTACAAGACGGCGTTGCCGGAAATGGAAATGTGTGAAATATCTGTGACCGGGAATGGATATTTTTATGACCAATCAGGAAGGACATTCCCGCCGGATGCAGAATAAATATGAAGCCGGGTATTTTCCGGCTCATCACGAAGCAAGGGGGCTAAAGATGGATTGCATCTTTTGCAAAATAGGCTCGGGTGAACTACCTTCAAAAAAGATATTCGAAGACGATCATTGCGTGGCGTTTTATGACATTGCGCCCGCCGCTCCCGTCCACGCGCTGGTGATTCCCAAGAAGCATCTTTCGTCTATCCTGGAAGCGGATGACGAGGGGCTTTTGGGCCATCTCCTCGCCGTCGCGAGGGACGTTGCCAAATCCGAAGGGCTTGCGGAAAGCGGGTTCCGTTTGGTGATCAACACCGGCAAAGACGGCGGCCAGAGCGTGAACCATCTGCACATTCATGTGATTGGCGGCAGAAGCCTTGCTTGGCCCCCGGGTTGATGGTTCATTTCGAAAAAACATTGACTTGGCGCCACTCATAAAGTATAATGACCAAGGTATCTGTGAATTGCTTCAGGACACAGAAATATCCGCGCGATGTTGAACGTTCTTTTCGGAGGGGGTGAGATAGGGTATGTCTGAAGTCCGTGTGGGAGAGAACGAGTCTCTCGAAAGCGCCCTGAAACGTTTCAAGCGCAAGTGCGCCCGCGCCGGTGTTCTGGCCGAGGTCCGCAAGCGTGAGCACTACGAAAAGCCCAGCGTACGCCGCAAGAAGAAGGCCGAGGCTGCGAGAAAGCGCAAGTATTAATCGCTTTTTCAATTGTATTTTTATTTGAACCCCCATGTCTGCACATCGCGCATTGACACAGGGATCCACCCAAGCAGGTTCGTTTGAACCTGCTTTTTTTTGCTCTAATGGTTAAAAAACAAACATCGTGGTTCAAATCCCTACAAACCCATAGTATAATGGTGATTATTAAAGGAGGAACCGGCGATGCTTGTTTCAACAAAAGGGCGGTATGCCTTACGAGTGATGATAGACCTGGCGGAACGCAACACCGGCGATTACATTCCCTTGAAGGAAATTGCAAAGAGGCAGGAAATTTCGGAAAAATACCTGGAAAGCATCGTCTCCGCCCTCGCGAAGGCGGACTATGTCACCGGGCTTCGGGGAAAAGGGGGCGGATACAAGCTGACGAAAAGCCCCGGGCAATACACCGTGGGTGCCATCCTGAAGGTCACCGAAGGCTCTTTGGCGCCTGTTTCCTGCCTGGATGATATTTCGAACAACTGCGAGAGGGCGGGCGAGTGCAAAACCCTGCCATTGTGGATGGGGCTTTCCAAGCTGATCAACGATTACCTGGAAGGGATCACCCTGGAGGATTTGGCAAAGGAACCTGTGGAGCAGATCAATTACACGATTTGACCGGTTCGGATGCAAAAAAAGAAGTTGACATCCGGTGGCGGGCTGCATATAATCATACCAACCCACAAGAAAAGTAGGAATAGTGCATGGAGACCTCATCCGGCGGACGGATGGAGCATGGCGCCCCCAGCACCGCGCAGCCGAAGCGATCGCCAGCCATTCCATTCCCGCAGGGGCTGTAGGGACCCCTTTTTGGGCAGTGGGCAATGCTCAACACCCTGAAGGGGTAGAATACCAGTGTTGCGGGCGTGAAGCTCCCCGCTTGGCAGCCCTTCGCAATGGAATGAAGAAGGTCTGGCGGCCAATCGGCGAAATTTGACAGGGCATTCCATC
>JBMNTV010000098.1:0-4149 GCA_050945915.1 Christensenellales bacterium | reverse complement strand
CAACGAGTTTGTGACGGAAGTTGAGTACACCATTGACATCTGGGCAATGACACCCGAAGCGACCGCAACCATGGCATCAGCGGTGGACACAGCACTTGCGGCGTTGCGGCTCAAGCGGACATTCTCCCATGACCTGTATGAGCAGGACACGCGGGTGCATCACAAGAACATGCGGTACCGGGCCTTGATTCGGCTCGATGAACAAAAAATATACCAATAAGGAGTAAAAAATCATGGCTAAAACCAGGGCACTTGGTACTACTATCACTTTCAATGCGAAGACCATTGGTTCGCTGACGAGCATTGGCGAAATCACGCCAGACAGCGAAGAACTGGACGCGACCACGCTGGACAGCACGGGCGGTTACAGGGAGTTCCTACAGGGCTTCAAGGATAGCGGCGAGGTCACGCTGAGCGGCTATTATGACAAGGCTGATGCAGGTCAACAGGAGTTGATTACGGGCTACGGCACGGGCGATGTGGACGCGGTGGTTATCACTTTCCCCAACTCGGCTGGCGGCGCGTCCTTCGACGCTTATGTCAAATCCTTCACTCTCGGCTCGGCTGATGTTGATGGTATCGTTGGCTTTGGCGCGACCCTGCGCATCAGCGGTGCTGTGACCACCACCTGATTGGGGGCGATTAAATGCCTAAAATGAGAGCGCTGGGGACGAGCATTACTTACGCCCCGGCATACAATTCCCCTGACATTAACACCGTGGCCATCGGCTCGTTGACCTCGGTAGGCGAAATCAGCCCTGACTCCGAAGAACTGGACGCGACCTGTCTTGATTCATCGGGCGGGTATCGGGAGTTCCTGCAAGGGTTCAAAGATTCTGGCGATTTGACCTTGGCTGGCTACCTTGACCCTGACAAGCCCGGACAGGCGCAAATGGTGACCCTGTACGGGACGGGCGCGTTGGGTTACTTCTGGGTGACCTTCCCTGACCAGGCAACAGTGGCGTTCAATGCCTATGTCAAAAGTTTCACTGTCGGCCCGGCAGAGGTTGACGGCATTGTTGGCTTTGGTACCACGCTTCGGGTATCGGGCTTGGTGCAGGTCATCAGCACTGCATACGAAAATGATGATGGTGTACTGGATGCTACTGCGTACACGGCGACAGGCACTCCCGCCTATCAATGGTATAGCAACAACGAGAATAACTACTATTCGCCCACGCTGGTGACGGGCGCGACGGGCGCTACCTACGACACAAACGGCACACCCGGCTACTACTTCTGCAAGGTTACTGTGCCGAACTACAGGCCAGTGTACAGTCAGATTTTCCAAGTGGTTTGACAAGTCCCCGCCCCTCAAAAGGCGGGGCATTTCTTAAAATAAGGAGGCGCGATGAAAAGCATTGAGCTAAGCGGCAAGCAGTACACGATTGAATTTGATATTAACAGCGGATGCGACCTTGAGGACGCGGCGGGAAAGTCGATTGGCGAGGTGGTCAATGACGCGCTGACTAACTTCTCGCTGACCTCGAATCGCCTGGTGTTATGGGGCGGACTGCGCAAGCACTACCCCGACATGACGCTGGCTGAAGCGGGCGACCTGCTGGTTGGAGCGGACAGGGTATCTGTGTTGAATACATGCATCGAGGAAATGAAGGACGCGGGTTTTTTCGGTCGGGCGGCGACAAAGCCGCCGAAGAAAGCGACAAAAGCTTCCGCGAAACCTACCACCAACTCATAGACAACGCGTTTGAGGCTGGTATAAGCGACGCCTGGGCGTTCTGGCGCATGACCCCGGCAGAGGTCAAGGGTCGCATCAAGGCGCACGAAATAGCCCAAAAACGCGCCATAGAGGACGTGGATGTGCTGGCATGGCTGATTGGGGCGTATGTCGCGCACGGGTTCCATGACCCGAAGCACTATCCAAAAAAGCCTAACGCTGTGGTGCAGACAAAGCCCAAGGGCACAATGGACAATGATGACATCAAGGACGCGCTGACGGTGTTCGCACAGGCACACAACGCCGCTGAAAAGGGGAAAACGCATGGCAATCACGCTTGAAGAACTACAAATCAAATTTTCAGCCGAAACAGGTGCGCTCAAAAGCCAGTTAAGCGGCGTTCAAAACCAACTTGCTGGGTTTGAAAAAAGCGCAGACAAGGCACAAAGCTCACTCGGGTTTTTGAAGAAAGCCGGGGCGTTTCTGGGCGGCGCGATGATTGGGCGGAAACTCATCGGCTTTGGCAAGGACGCGCTGTTGATGGCGAACGATGTCGTCGAATCCGAGCAGTTGTTTGAGGTGTCCATGGGCAGGATGGCCGACAAGGCGCGGTCGTGGAGCGACAAAATCTCCGGCGAACTGGGCTTGAACCCGTACGAGATGCGCAAGAACGTGGGCATGCTGAACACGATGTTCAACAGTATGGGGCTGGGCGAACAGGAAGCGTACGACATGGCGACTTCCATGACCGAGTTGGCGAACGACATGGCATCGTTCTACAACCTCAGCAATGAGGAAGCGTTTACCAAACTGCGGGCGGGCATCACGGGCGAGGCCGAGCCGCTCAAGGCCCTCGGCATCCTGATTGATGAGCAGACGATTTCGCAGTACGCATACAAAAACGGCATCGCGAAAACTGGCAAGGCCCTAACGCAGCAGCAGAAAATACAAGCCCGCTATGGCGCAATCATGCAGCAGACCTCCAAGGCCCAGGGCGACCTGGCCCGCACGATGGACAGTCCGACTAACCAACTCAGGCGGCTCAATGCCGAGTTTGACCTGGCTAAAATCGCTTTGGGGCAGGCGTTGCAGCCTGCGCTGATTTCGGTGCTGCCTGTGATGACGAACTTCGCAACAGGGCTTGCGAATGTCTTGAGCGGCGCGGGTGTGGACGGTGCCAACCCGTTGAGCGCGGCGATCGTGTCGCTGGCTGACGCAACAGCGGCGGTCAGGAGCGGCGTAGACACAAGCATCATCGACACGCAAGCGGAGATTGACAGGCTCAAGGGCGCGGTAGAAACGGCGGTTAATGAGTACAACAACTCGGCGGCGGCGACAATGAACCTTGTGCTGACGCTGAAGATGAAGCCGCAATCAACGGGCTATGCCTTAATCCTGAAAGAACTGGGCAACCTGAATCGGTATGTTGACGAGCAAACCGCACAAGGCATTACGGCGGAAGTAGAAACTCACCTCAAAGCGGCGATGGCAGATGGTATTGTTGATGAATCGGAAGTCCAAGAGGCCATCCGGCTGCTGGATGAACAGATGGCAAAGGCCATCAAGGGGCTTGAGGAAAAGAAGGCCGCAGAAAAGCAGCAAGTAAAACTGCAACTGGAATCAGGCGAAATCACCGTAGAAAGTGCGCATGATTTTAACAAGCAGATAGCAGAAAAGTACGGCACGCTGATTGATGGTGTGACGCAGACATTTACGATCGCCAAAGCCGAGGTTGCTGTTGGGAATTGGGAAGCAGCGAGATTGTCCACACAAGAAACGGCAGGGTTGAAGGAATCGCTGCAAAAAGAGGTTACAGCGGCAATTAAGGCGATGACCGCCGCCGAGGGTGTCACGGTGCCTTTATTCGCAGGCACAGGGCTTGAAGAAGCGGTGGCTGGTATCTTTGACGCAGCCCGAACCGCAGCCATCCAAGGCGGCAAAGACCTACAACAAGCAATCGTTGATGGGACAACGCCTGATTGGGGCATGATTGAGCAAATCAAAACCAACATGGCAATTGTCACAGCCGCGACAACTGGCGAGTTGTCGGGTGGGGCGAAGGTGCAGATGGCACTTGCTGGCCTGAAGGCCGACCCCAAAACGTTGAGCAATTTCGTCCAGGGCTTTGATGATGTGCGCGATGATAATGCCAAGGCGTACAACGAAAGATACGACATGCAGGCCGGATGGTGGGCTGAAATCGCAACGCACATGCCAGAATTGTTTGCGGCAGAGTTGGCGAAATTGAACGCAGAACAGGGAACCGATTATGGCAGCCTGACCGACATTCTAACGATGCTTGCAGGACAAAGGGACGCAGGGGTTAGCAGATCCGATTCGGATCTATTGGTTGGTGTTTCTGATGCTGTTTTGTTGGCATCTCAACAGATAAACCGCGAAAGCGCAGACAAGTTGGCGATCCAAACGCAAGCCGATGCATTAAAAAGCATGCTTGATGGCATCGCATTTGA
>JBMNTV010000096.1:0-4194 GCA_050945915.1 Christensenellales bacterium | reverse complement strand
CGGCAAGATGTACGAAACCAGCCCCACCATCCGCCGCGCCATGGATTACCTGATCAACGGCGAGCTGGACCTGACGGGAACGAGGGTGTTCAACGACCTGCACCACGTGCTGCTGTTTGGCGAAAACGGCGCCAAGGCGGACCCGTATCTGGTGTTGAAGGACTTCCCCGCCTATGCGGACTGCCACGCAAAAGTCCGCGCCGCCTATTGCGACACCTCGCGCTGGAGGCGCATGGCGGTGCTAAACACCGCCCGGGCGGGGTATTTTTCCAGCGACCGCGCCATAGAAGAATACAGCCAGCGCATCTGGAAGCTGGAAAAGATGCCTTTTTAAGGGTAACCCCAAAGGGCGCTAAACAGGCCGCGCAGCAGTTTGGACAGGAATACCCCGCCCCCGCGAAAGAGCCGGTACGGGTGTTTGGGCGGCGTTTCTGAAGCCGCGCTGCCCTTTGGCCGTCATTTTTGAAAGAATCCCGAGAGGATCGCGCATGTCCCTTCATTTTTCCGCGGCGGACGCCTTCCACGATTCCAGAAGGACGGACTGCCGCCTGCCCTGTGGCGCTGTGCCCGCAAATACCATCGTCCGGCTTCGGCTTTACCTTTCCGAGCGATTCGCCGACGCGGACTGTTTGCTGTGCACTCAGGACCCTTTCGGCGAAGGCGTAGTTTTGATGGAACGGCTGCGCGTGGCCGGCAAAGCGTGCCGGGAGGCTTCCATCCGGCTGGAGGAAATCGGGCTCGCCCATTACTGGTTTGTGGTGAACGACGGCCGCACCTTGCTCTATTACGGCAAATCCGGCGCGCTGACGCAGGACCTTCCGCAGCCCTTCCAGATCACCGTGTACGACCCCGCCTTTGTGACCCCTCAATGGTTCCGCCATTGCGTCGCCTATCACATCTTCGTGGACCGATTCCACCGAAGCGACGGCTTGGGGGGGCTTTCCCGCGCCGAACACCACGAAAGACTGGGCCGCACCGTCGTGAAACACTACGACTGGAACGAGCTTGTGCTGTTTGAGCCGCTGCCGGGCAAAACGTCCTACGACCCCTGCGATTTTTACGGCGGAGACTTGCAGGGCATCGCAAAGAAGCTGCCCTATCTCGCCGAGTTGGGCGTGGGCGTTTTATACCTTTCGCCGATTTTTGAGTCCCCCAGCAACCACAAGTACAATACCAGCGATTACGCGACGGTGGACCCGATGTACGGCACGGAGGAGGATTTTCGCGCGCTGTGCGAAAAGGCTGCGTCTTTCGGCATCCGGGTGATGTTGGACGGCGTGTTCAGCCACACCGGGGACGACAGCCTGTATTTCAACAAATACAATCGATACGATTCGGTGGGGGCTGCGAACTCCGTGGAATCCCCCTATTACGGATGGTACCAGTTCGATCGTTACCCGGACTCTTACACGAGCTGGTGGGGCTTCCCCTCTTTGCCGGAGGTGAACGAGCTGAACCCCTCCTACTCCGCCTTCATCGCCACCGATGAGGACGCGATCCTGAAAAAATGGATCCGCGCCGGCGCGATGGGCTGGCGGCTGGACGTTGCGGACGAGCTGCCGGACGAGTTCATCGCCCTGCTGCGAACAGAATTGAAAAAAGAACAGCCGGACGCCGTACTGTTGGGCGAGGTGTGGGAGGACGCATCCAACAAGTTCTCCATGGGCAAAACCCGGGAATACGTCTTGGGCTGCGAGCTGGATTCCGTGATGAACTACCCCTTCCGAAAGGCGGTCTTGGACTTTTTCAGGGGCAGGATCCCCTCGGAATCCCTGGTGAACGCCCTTGAAACCCTGCGGGAACACTACCCGCCGCCCTTTTTCTATTCCTGTTTGAACCTTCTTTCCAGCCACGATGTACCCCGGGCTTTGACGCTTCTTGGCAACGGGCCGGACAAGGATTCCGGCTTGAGCCGAAAAGAGCAGGCGGAGTTCGCCCTTTCGCCCGAAGCCCGCCAAAAAGCTTTGCGGCTGATGGCTTTGGCCACCGCGGTGCAGATGACGCTGCCCGGCGTACCCTGCATCTATTACGGGGACGAGGCAGGGCTGGAAGGCTGCATGGATCCCTTCAACCGCGCCCCCTTCCCCTGGGGGAGGGAGGATGAAACCCTGCAAACCACCGTCCGGGAATGGGCGAATCTCCGGAACCGCCACGCGGCGTTGCGGGCGGGGCGGATGGCCCTTTCCGCCCCCCACAGGGACGTTTTTTTTGCTCTGCGCTTCGTCTGCAACGGGCAAGACGCCCTGGGGGAGGAAGCGGAGGACGGCGTGTTTTTCCTGCTGGTCAACCGGAATGAGCACCCCGCCGCCATGGCGATGGACGCTTCCGGCTTGCTCCAGGGCGGCGATTTTGAGCTTTTGGGCAGCGCGGACGGAACTTACCGCCCCGTGGCGTCCATCGGCGCAAGTTTTGCCCCCGTCACCGTTACGAAAAACTTTGCCCGCCTGACCCTGCCGCCCCTGTCGGCGGCGCTTTACAGGAAGGAGGATTGACATTGAACCGGCAAACCGCCCTTCTCGCCGCAGGCATCCTTGCCGCGCTGATCCTTGCCTGCGTTTTGGCTGGCTTCCTTCCCCAGGGGAAGGAGGACATCACCTTTGAATACCAGGTCTTTTTGAAGGAGATTCAATTTGACGTCGACGGCAATCCCGTCTCGTTGGTGTGCACGCTGTTTTCCGATCCCGCCTCTGTGGTGATCGTCTCGTTGGAACGGGTGCAAAAGGCCGTAACCCCTTCGGGAAAAACCTCCTTCAAAAAGTTGAGCGCCGGGGATCTGCTTTTTGTTTCCGTGGACCCGGAAGGGGGCGTGCGGGAAAGCAATCCGCCGGTGATCGTGGCGGACGTGGTGATGGTCAAGTCCCTGGGCGCGCCCAATCCCGAAAGGACGCGGCCATGATCCTCCTCGTCCTCGCCGCGGCATTGATCGCCGCGCTTGTGATCGAGCCCTTTTGCGTGCGGCTCAGAAGGGACGTGCTCCCGGGCCCTGCAAGCCTTGCCGGGCTGAAGATCGCCTTTGTTTCGGACTTGCACTGCCAGGGGGAGCCCTCCCTCTTTCGGATCGGCAGCGCTCTTTCCCGCCTGGAAAGGGAAAAGCCCCACCTTCTCATCCTCGGCGGGGATTACGCGGACGCGCCGGACTGGGCAAAAAAAGCCCTGGCCCTCGCTTCCGCCTTTGATGCGCCCCTGGGCGTCTTTGCCGTCCGGGGCAACCACGACTACTATTACCATTTGAATAAAGTCCTTTCCGACCTGCCCATCCGCCTGCTGGACAATGAGGGCGCGCTGGTGCAGTACGGGGAGGGCACGCTGCTCCTTGCCGGTCTGGCGGATTATGTTCGGGATACGCCAAACGCCGAATCTGCCCTGAAAAACAGCGATCAGGCGCACATGACCGTTCTGATTTGCCACAACCCCCGGGCGGTGCGGGAAGGTGCCGGTCAACATGCGGATTTCGCCCTATGCGGCCACACCCACGGCGGACAGGTGACGATCTTTGGCCTGTACAGCCCCCTGGCGGACAGGCCCCTGCCCGCCTACAAACCCCAGTGGCTCAACCACGGCGGCGTTCCCACCCTCTATTCCAACGGGCTGGGCACCACGTTCCTGCCCATCCGCTTCCTGGCCCCGCCCCAAATCCACATCATCGAGACCAAAGCCGGGGAAAGCGGCTGAGCTTTCCCTTTTTTGCTGACTTTTGCGGCGCCGGCCATGCATCCGCCGGCAACCACGCCCCTTTCCCTGCCGGATGCAGCATCCGGCAGGCACGACCAAATGCATCGTCCACCCCGCGGCAGGGCCTCTTTTGGGGAGTCCTGCGGCGGGTTTTTGCTGGATTTTCCCGCTGCCATACGAATATTGATGCTTTTTCGCTGTTCATGATTCAGTTTTTACTGTATACTTAAAATTTGTAGTATGGTAGTGGCGCGGCGCGTCCGCCGCGCTGGAAAGGAGTCCACATGTTCAACCCAGAGATGGAGACGATCGGCAGGGACGAGCTCGCCTCACTCCAGCTTTCCCGTCTTCAGAAAACCGTCGCCCACGCCTATGCCAATGTGGCGATGTATCGAAAAAAACTGGATGACGCCGGCGTTCGCCCCGAGGACATCAAGTCCTTGGAGGATATCCGGCTTCTTCCCTTTACCGTCAAGGACGATCTTCGGGACAATTATCCCTTTGGGATGTTCGCCGTCCCGA
>JBMNTV010000095.1:0-4282 GCA_050945915.1 Christensenellales bacterium | reverse complement strand
CGCACTAAAAGGCGAGAGCGAAGGCGCGAAGCAGGCCATCGAACGCGCGGCAGAGCTGAAGGCGAACAACCAGGCAAAGCTCCGGGAGTTGGAGCGGGAATACGCCGCCCTCCTTTCCCGGGAAAATCTGCTCAAAGAGATGCAGCGGGGTTACGAGGGCTATTACGCAGGCGTTAAGAACCTTTTGAAGGACTGCGCAAAAGGTCTTGTGGGCCCGGGGGTGCTGGGGGTGGTCGCCCAGCTCATGCGCGTGCCTGAAAAGCTGGTCAAACCGGTGGAATACGCCTTGGGCGTAGCGTTGCAAAACATCGTAACCGAGGATGAAAACGCCGCCAAGCGCGCCATCGAGCATTTGAGGAAGAATAACTACGGCAGGGCGACTTTCCTGCCGCTGACGGCGATCCGCCCCAGGGTTCTGTCGGAGGGGGAACGCGCCGCTTTGAAGAACTCTTCCGGCGTGCTGGGCGTCGCCAGCGACCTTGTGGAAACAGAGCCAAAGTATAAAGACATCTGCGAAAACCTCTTGGGCCGCACCGTAGTGGTGGAGGATATGGCATCCGGCATCGCCCTTGCCCGGGACACCCGCCATTCCTTCCGCATCGTCACGCTGCTGGGGGACATTATCCACACCGGAGGCTCCATCACAGGCGGCAGCGCCCAAAAAAAGGAAACCGGCCTTTTGGGCCGGGAAAACGAAATCCAACGGGTGCAAAAGCGCATCCGGGCGATTGAAGAAGAAAAAG
This sequence comes from Christensenellales bacterium, assembly GCA_050945915.1. Lineage (GTDB taxonomy): Bacteria > Bacillota > Clostridia > Christensenellales > CALWSW01 > CALNBC01. Next base: position 3,539 of record JBMNTV010000095.1, on the reverse strand, counting down.
TGAAGCTGATCGAGCAGGAGAAGCAGGCAGAGCAGGACGCCAAAGCCGCGGCCCTTCAAATGGAGCATGTCGCCAGGCGCATCCAGGACGCCCGCATCGCCATCGCCCAGTTGACGGAAAAAGGCGAAACGCTGGATCTGCTGTTCAACCAACACACCAGCCTGCTGAACGACCGCCTTGCGGATGCCGAACGCATTCAGGAAACCAAACAGGACGTTCAAAACCAGCTGGTGGAGATCGAAAAGCTCCAGTCCAGTTTAGAAGACAGCAGGCAGATCTCCGAAAAGGACGCGGAAAGCGCCCAAGCGGAAATCACCGCCATGCGTGCAGTGCGCGAAGGGCTGACAGAGGAGCTCAACGCTGCGCGGATGGAGCATCTTTTGCTTCAGAAGGAACACGAAGCCCTCGCCGCCCAATGCGCGAGGCTGGAAAAGGAAGCCGCCGCCGCAAGGGCAGCCCTGCAAGCCGCAACGCAAAGACACGGCGAAGCGATCGCGCAGATGGAAGAGCTTCTGAAGAAGTCCGGCAGGCTCGGCGAAGCGATTGCCGCGATGCGCCAGGACAGCGAAAAAAGGCTTTCGCAGCTCCGCGAAAGCGAGCAAAAGCGGGACGAAAGCCTGGCCCACGCCAAAGAGCTGGAAGACCAGGCGGAGGAATGCAAGAAAGAAGCGGAAACTTTAAAGGACAGCAGGCACCAGGCGGAACTGGCAAAAAGCAAGTTGGAGACCGAGCTGACCGCCCTGCAAAACCGCATCTGGGAAGAATACGAGCTGACCTACGAAGGGGCGGCCGCCTATCGGACCGGCGATTCCTTCACATCCTCCCGGCGCCAGACCGACCAGATCCGAAGGGAGATCCGCGCTTTAGGGGAAGTCAACGTCAACGCCATCGAGGATTACAAGAACGTCAAAGCCAGGTACGACGGGCTTTACGCCCAGCAGCAGGACCTGATCCGAGCGGAAAACGACCTTTCCGTGCTGATCGAGGAGCTGCTGGCGACGATGAGAAAGCAGTTCAAAACCCAGTTTGGCAGGATCAACAAGTTCTTTGCCGAAACCTTTGCCGAGCTGTTCGGCGGCGGGACCGCGGAACTGCGGCTTTCCGGGGAAGACGTATTGAACTGCGACATTGACATCATCGCCCAGCCGCCGGGCAAAAAGCTGCAGATGCTCTCCCTGTTGTCCGGCGGGGAAAAGGCGCTGACCGCCATCGCACTGATGTTTGCGATGCTCAAACACAAGCCCATGCCGTTTTGCGTGCTGGACGAGATCGAGTCTTCCCTGGATGAGGCGAATGTGGACAATTTCGCCAATTATTTGAAGCGCTACGCCCACGAAACCCAGTTCATTCTCATCACCCACAGAAAGGGCAGCATGGAGGCGAGCGACACGCTGTACGGCGTGACGATGGAGGAAAAGGGCGTTTCCAAACTGGTGTCCGTGAAACTGGCGGACGAGGATTCTCAAAGTGGAGGAGCAGCTTGATGGAAAAAGAAAAGAAAGGCCTGTTTGCGCGGCTTGCCGGCGGGCTGTCAAAAACGAGGAACAGCATCGCCGAAAAGCTGGGCGCGGTATTTTCGGGATTTTCGTCGCTGGATAACGATTTTTATGACGAACTGGAAGAAGCCCTGATTATGGCGGATATCGGCGTCCCCGCAGTCGTAAAAATGCTGGAGGAGCTGAAAAAGCGCGTCAGGGAAGCAAAGGTGCATCAACCCGAGGAGGCAAAGAACCACCTTCGTGAAATCGTGGCGGACATGATGCGCCCGGACACGCCCTTTATGCCTGGAGGCGGGCCCTGCGTCATCCTCGTCGTGGGCGTGAACGGCGTAGGCAAGACCACCACCATCGGCAAACTCGCCCATGTCTATAAGGAAAGCGGCAAAAAAGTCCTGCTCTGCGCGGGGGATACCTTCCGTGCCGCCGCCGCTGAACAGCTGACGGTGTGGAGCCAGCGGGCGGGGGTGGGAATCGTCAAGCACCAGGAGGGGGCGGACCCCGCCGCCGTGGTGTTCGACGGCATGGCAGCCGCCAAGGCCCGGGGGATGGAATTGCTGATCGTGGACACTGCCGGACGGTTGCACAACAAAAAGAACCTGATGGCCGAGCTTGAAAAGATCGGCCGGGTGATTGAGCGGGAAGGCGCGGGCTTTGAAAAGGAAGTGCTGTTGGTGCTGGACGCCACGACAGGTCAAAACGCCATCGCCCAGGCAAAGGTCTTTGCCGCTGCGGCGGGGATCACCGGCATCGTGCTGACCAAGCTGGACGGCACCGCAAAGGGCGGCGTGGCCATCTCGGTCAAGGAGGAACTGGGCGTTCCCGTGCGCTTTGTGGGCGTGGGGGAAGGGATGGACGACCTGCAACCCTTCGACGCGGAGGCCTTCGCAGCCGCGCTGTTTTAAAGGGGCAAAAAACGAAAAACAACGCGGGCTTTGGAGCGATCCGATGCCCGCTTTGATCAACCGGCGGAACTCCAACGGTTTGCGCCCAGCCCCGGGGTATGATATATTGTATTGATTGGATACGAAAGATTTTGCCGAAAGGATACCGATATGAAGCTACTGGCCCTGATTGACGGAAACAGCCTTCTTCACCGGGCGTTCCATGCGCTCCCGCCCATGAGCACGCGGGAGGGTACGCCCACCGGTGCCCTGTTCGGCTTTTTGAGTATGCTGCTCAAGGTCGTGGCGGAGGAACAGCCGGACGGCTTGCTCGTCGCCTTTGACGAGCATGGCCCCACCTTCCGGCACGAGATGTTTGGCGATTACAAGGCCGGCCGCCAGGAAACGCCGGACGAGCTGCGGGTGCAGTTTCCTCTTTTGCGGGAGCTGCTCAAAGAAATGAAGATCCACACCCTCTCCAAAGAAGGGCTGGAGGCGGACGACATCCTGGGCATCTTCTCCAGAAAAGCGTCGGCTGCGGGGGTTCATTCCCTCCTTGTCACCGGGGATCGGGACGCGTTGCAGCTGGTGGACGACAATACCACCCTGCTTTTGACCAAAAAGGGGATCTCCGAAACCCTTCGGGTCACGCCGCAGGTGCTTTTTGAGCTTTATGGGGTGACACCATCGGGCATGATCGAGGTCAAGGGCCTGATGGGCGACTCTTCGGACAATATTCCCGGCGTCCCGGGCGTGGGGGAAAAAACCGCGCTGAAGCTGATCCGGGAATACGGCACTGTGGACCAGGTGCTCAAACATATCGACGAAATTTCCGGCCCCAAGCTCCGGGAACGCCTGCGGGAGCACGGCGAGCAGGCCAGGCTCAGCCTGGACCTCGCCCGAATCGTGGTGGACCCCGAACGAATCGGGGACGTTTCCCTTTCCGACTGCTCCTTTGAACCCTCCCAGCTCAACGGGGGGATCGACATGCTGCGCACCCTGGAATTAAGGAGCATCATCAACCGCCTGCCGCAAAAAAAGGACGAGCCGAAGGAAGCAAAGGTAAACAAGCAGGAAATCGCGGCAAAGGTCCTTTCCGGCAAGGAAGCGCTGGCGGGCATTCTGCCCAAACTGCGGTCTGCCAACGAACTCTCCTTTG
>JBMNTV010000094.1:0-4405 GCA_050945915.1 Christensenellales bacterium | reverse complement strand
GAAAAACATGCCCATTTTCGGCGATCTTTTCGATTTCGACGACGACGGTATGCTGAATGAAGTCGAACAGGCGGCAGAGTTGATCACCCTGGACAGGGTGATGGAAAGGGTCCGATCTACCGACGAATTCTGGTTGGATGACGACGAAAGTTACGAAGAAGATGACGACTATTAATACGAGGTATCACGGCTGAAGGGAGTTGCCATGGATTTCGGTCACTTTGGCAAGGGCATTTCGGGATACGCACATTACACCCAGGCAAGTCAAGGCAGCGGCAAACGGGGCAAGGGCGGCAGTGGCGCAGGCTGCCTGACCTTGATCCTGCCGGTTGTCATGATCGGGCTTTGCATCGTCTCCTGGCTGTTGTGATCGCACCATAGTATCCGGATTGTCCCCTTGAAGGTGCAGGCAACAGGCGGGATGATTCAGCAGCGCGCGGAGCTCTTCCCCCCTTTCGGCTCCCCCCGCTTTTTGCCGGACTTGCGCTGGCACTGGGGCGGATAAGGGCTGTTCCTGTGATGGGCGATGCATTCGGCGCACTTCCCGTGCCTTTTGCACTTCGTCCTCTTGCAGGGACAGCTCGTCATCCCGTCTTGAAGCATTGCGATTCCTCCTGCATCGTTTTCGAAGGTCGGTCCACTTCCCGCCTGGCCACTCCATCAAAGGCCGGGCCGGCGACACCCGTCCCGCTCGTCCCGGCGACGATGGGCGGGTTCCAACGGTACCACTGCAGTTTAGCACGCTCCGGCGCAAAAACCAATGCCCCAGCAAAGGAGGGGCTTTTCCAATGCGGCGCTTTCGCCAATCATGACGGCGCACAAACCGCCGTCCAGCGGGTTTGGCAATCACAGTAACCCTTTTTTTTCCTATTTTTCATGCGTTAACCCCATTCTCCGGCAATAAATGTCAAAATTTCGGCAATTAGCCCTTGTTTTCGCCGCGAAAATGGATTATATATTAATTAGAACCATGCAATAACTTTGCTGATGCAATCATCGGCGCAGGCCGTTTTTGCACAGCAGGGTCCGAAAGACACGCCCAACTGGTCGCAAGCGCGCACCAGAATCGAGACGGGAGCGATTCTCCGGCGGCGTGTCACAAATGGATTGATTCACGAGGGAGGAATCGGCAGCTTTGCGCAAACTCTTGGATTTGTCGACCCAAAGGCTGATCAGGCTGCTTGAAGTCCTGGCTTCCCAGGAAGACTGGATGACCACCGGCGAGCTTTCGTCCTTAATTGGCGCCAGCGAGCGGACGATTTCCGAGGATGTTGACACCCTCAACCAGCGGTGGGGCCAATATCTGGACATCGAGATCACCACAAAAAAAGGCATCCGCATCCGCAACCAGAACGCTTCAGTATTGGGAAGAATTTTGGTCGATCTCTTCAATGAATCCACGGCTTTGCGCTTTTTAGAGGAAATCCTGTTGTTCCCGCATCATGGAACGGAGTACTATGAGGAAAAGCTGTTCGTCAGCCGGTCTACGCTGACGAGGTTGCTGCCCCGGCTCAACAAATATCTTTCCCAGCGCGGGATATCCATCCTCCGCAAAAACAACAGCTATCAGCTCATCGCAAAAGACGAGCAGCACCTGAGGGACTTTTTTGCCGGTTTTCTCATCGAGCTGAACGGGGTTGATCTTTCGAAATTCAATTTGAATTTTGACTTCATCGTTCCGCAAACGATTGCAAAAAGGATCTTCGCCCGCTGCCTGGACGAGACGGAATATGCGTTTGCCGCAAAGGACGAATTGACCAACCTGTTCAACGGCATGTTTTACTTTGTTTCCCTGCTGCGGGAAAATCAGGGCTATACGCTTTTTTCCGATTACAGCATCGAGGGCGAGATTAGCGACGCAGAATTTTCCTATTTCCAGAACCATTTTTCGAATATTTCCGCCGATAATCTCCGGCCGATCCACCAGTTCATCCACGACCAGCTTCACGGCTGGACGTCGGAAGAAGAACGCGCCCTGGTCCAGAGGGAAACCGCCGTCTTTTTGGACAATATTTTGAGCACGGTCCAGCCCCTTCCTGGCGAGGATGTCATCCGTCGCCTTAACCTGGTCCTTCGTGTCATGTATTTCACCGCGAAGCACCGCCCCTATCAGACCTCTGAACTGTTTGACAGGGTTCGTTATTTTGCCCTGTCCGTCAAAAAATGCAACGAGCCCTTTTACAGGCTCGTCGAACGAAATCTGGCATCCCTTTCCCAACGAATCGGATTTGATATGTCCGGCAGGTTGAAGGACATTCTTTTTTGGATGTTTCTTGCCTTTCCCCGATTCGGCGACTTTTCCGCCCAAAAGACCGCGCTGGTGGTCAGCGATTTCGGATCCCGGCACGCAGGATTCTTGGCGGAGTACATCTCCATGTTTTTTTACAGTATGGGCAAATCCTCCGCCCTCAAAGCCATTCCTGTGCCGCTGACCAGTGACGCACAGCTTTTCGATGCCAAGGACTGCGATTTTGTCATCTCCACCGTTCCCACCGTTGCAGCCGGGAATAAGAAAGTGATTCTGGTCAACGATTTTCCCACCCGGGAAAACATGTGCGAGATCTACAAAACGCTCACGCTATGATCCTCTCTTTGGCCGGTACCCGCACAAGGGTCCGGCTCCATCAAAAAAGCGGAATGAGGCCGATGCCCAGGATTCCGCTTTTTCTTTGTGCAAAGTTCGCCCTTCGGGGCAGCGGGAAGGAGCATATCCTTCCCCTTGTTATCGTTCGGCGATGGCCTCCACCTCAACCAGCGCACCCTTGGGCAGCGCCGCGGCCTGGATCAGGGAGCGGGCGGGGCGTCCGATAAAGTATTTCTCGTAAATATCGTTGAATGCGGAAAAGTCGCCAATATCGCTGAGAAAGCAGGTCGTCTTGACGACGTTGCCGTAATCCAGCCCCGCCGCGCGCAAAATCTCGCCCACGTTTTTGATGGCCTGCTCGGTCTGCGCCGCCAGCCCCTCCGCCAGCTCGCCGGTTTGGGGCAGGATGCCAATCTGGCCAGATACGAAGACCAGGTGATTCGTTACGATCGCCTGGGAATAAGGGCCCACCGCGGCGGGCGCCTTGTCCGTTTGCAGTGTTTTCATGGGTCCTCCTCCGTTTGCTTTTGGCAGCCGCCGGGATCATGATCTGAGGCCGCAGGCGTTCCCCGCCCAACACAGGATCACAAACGCGGCAGCCAGCCTTGCGCTTCCTTCATTGATCCATCACGAGAGGCCGGCAAAACAGCCCTGCATCTTCCGACTGATCCGAGCCGGTTACTCGGAAAAAAGCTGGGTGGAAAGATACCGTTCCCCGGTATCCGGCAGCAACGCAACGATGGTTTTGCCCTTGTTTTCCGGCCTCTTTGCCAGCTCCGCAGCCGCCCAGACCGCCGCGCCGGAGGAAATGCCCACCAACACGCCATCCGTCCTGCCCACTTCCCTGGCTGCGGCGAATGCGTCCTCACTGTCCACCGCGACGATTTCGTCATAAACCCCGGTGTTCAGCACTTCCGGAACAAAGCCCGCGCCGATCCCCTGAATCTTATGCGGCCCTGCCACCCCCTTTGAAAGCACCGGGGAGTCCGTCGGCTCCACAGCCACGATTCTGACGTTGGTGTTTTTGGATTTCAGGTACTCCCCCACCCCCGTCACAGTGCCGCCTGTGCCCACGCCGGCCACGAAAATGTCCACCTTGCCGTCGGTATCTTCCCAGATTTCCGGGCCTGTGGTCTCCCTGTGGATCTTCGGGTTTGCCGGGTTGACGAACTGGCCGGGAATCAGGCTGTTGGGGATTTCCGCCGCCAGCTCCTCGGCCTTTTCGATGGCGCCCTTCATGCCCTTGACGCCTTCCGTCAGCACGATTTCCGCGCCGTACGCCTTCATCAGATTCCTGCGCTCGATGGACATGGTCTCTGGCATGACGATGATCGCCCTGTATCCCCGGGCAGCGGCAACGCAGGCAAGGCCAATGCCGGTGTTTCCACTCGTCGGCTCGATGATGACCGAATCCTCCTTCAGCACGCCCCTTTGCTCCGCGTCATCCAGCATGGACTTGGCGATCCTGTCCTTGACGCTGCCCGCGGGGTTAAAATACTCCAGCTTCGCGAGGATGGTCGCGCAAAGATCGTGCTTTTTTGCAAAATTGGCAAGCTCCAGAAGCGGCGTCCTGCCGATGAGCTGGTCGATGGACTGATAGATTTTCGCCATGAGTAACCTCCTTGCCTGATTGGCCAAAATCGCTTTTTATGGCCTGCTTTGTCTTCAATGCTGTCGTCAAAATGCTTCGTTTCGATGGAATGCCCTGTCAAATTTCGCCGATTGGCCGCCAGACCTTCTTCATTCCATTGCGAAGGGCTGCCAAGCGGGGAGCTTCACGCCCGCAACACTGGTATTCTACCCCTTCAGGGTGTTGAGCAT
>JBMNTV010000093.1:0-4819 GCA_050945915.1 Christensenellales bacterium | reverse complement strand
ACGTGGAAAAATACACCAGGGATTTTTCCAGCCGGAGCATCTGGATCAGCTCGCGATTTTTCATGGATTTGTGCAGCTCGGTCTCGACGACGGAGCTGGCCTTGTCGATCTGCTTCAGGTATTGCAGAAATTTCGACGCGTTGCGGTACAGGATCTGCAACAAAAAGCGGTACTTCTTGTTGACGGAGAACGCCCGCACCCGGCCGTTCATAAAGTCTTCGATGATGGTCGTCGCCTGCAGGCAGATCGTGATGATCCCCTTTTCGCAGAGGATGATGCCCAAGGGCAGGGTGGTATAGATGAAGGACTGATCCTCGGGCTGGACGATGGGGATGTCCACGATGATCAACGTGCCGCAGTCTTCCAGCTCGATGTGGGGAGATTCCTCCTCGTCCAGCGCTGCCTTGACGAAATCTTCATCCACACAAAAAAAGTCCATAACGGCTTCGATCTCGTCCGGCTGAGGATCGGTCAGGTGCACCCAACAGCCCTCTTCAAAGGTGCAAAGGCGCTGCAACGTGCCGGATTTGGTGGCGAAAATATCCGTCATGGGCCCTCCTTCTTCGCTTTCGACCCCAAAGGGGCCAAAGCTTTGTTGATTGCCGCGCAGCAAACAGCAAAAAGCGGCGTTTTGCAGCATAAGTGTGCAAAACAGGCGCTGGATACGCGCCGTACTACTGCTATTATAGCCGCAACGGGGGTATTGCGCAAGAGCGCGCAAAGGCCCGGAACTTCCCCGTTTGGCGGGTGTTTTTGGAAGGGCCGCGGCATCGTCTGGATGGTTTTTGCGAAACCGCATACAGGAACTGCAAGAATATCACAAGAACAGGAAGCCAATGAAAAATAATGCTTTGGATTTATGCCTGCCTTTTTGTGCCATCCTGGGGCGAAGTTTGGGCAAATCTAAAAAAAGTCTTTTGCCGTCGATTGCACGCAAAAAGCCGCGCTCAAAATTCAAAGCGCGGCTTTTTGGTGATGAAAGAATCGCGAGCGGGTAGACCCAAAGGGATGTTCAGCCCAAAAAGCTCATTTTTGCGCCGGGCTTACACGATGCCCTGGGCGAGCATGGCTTCCGCCACCTTCTTGAAGCCCGCGATATTCGCGCCGGCGACGAAATTGTCCGCCATGCCGTAGTCCGCTGCGGCTTCGGAAATGCTCTTGTAGATGTTGACCATGATGGCGTGCAGCCGCTGGTCCACCTCTTCGGCGGTCCAGCTCAATCTGAGGCTGTTCTGGCTCATCTCCAGGGCAGAGGTGGCGACGCCGCCGGCGTTCGCCGCCTTGCCGGGGGCAAAGAGTACGCCGGCCTTTTGCAGCAGTTCCACCGCCTTGGGGGTGGAGGGCATGTTCGCGCCTTCGGCGACGGCGTAGCAGCCGTTGGCGATGAGGGCCTTGGCGTCCTCCTCGTCCAACTCGTTCTGGGTGGCGCAGGGGAGGGCGATGTCACAAGGCGCGGCCCAGACGCGCCCGGTGGTGGAGTACACGCAGGAGGGGTGATCCTCGGCGTATTGTGCCAGCCTGCCGCGCTTGACTTCCTTGAGCTCCTTGAGGTACGCAAGGTCCACGCCGTCCTTTTCGTAGATCCAGCCGTTGGAATCCGAAGCGGTGACCACGGTAGCGCCCAGTTCGATGGCCTTTTCCATGGCGTAAAGGGCGACGTTGCCGCTGCCGGAAACCGCTACCCGAGCACCCTTGAAGGAATGGCCCTTGGCTTCGATCATTTCGCGGCAGAGGTAAACGAGGCCGTAGCCCGTCGCCTGCTTGCGCATCAGCGAACCGCCGTAGGTCAGGCCCTTGCCGGTGAACACGCCTTCGTACCGGTCGGTGATGCGCTTGAACTGGCCGTACATATAGCCGACCTCCCGGGCGCCCACGCCGATGTCCCCGGCGGGAACGTCGGTATCCGCGCCGATGTACTTATAAAGCTCGGTGATGAAGCTCTGGCAAAACGCCATGACCTCCCGGTCGGATTTGCCCTTGGGGTCAAAGTCCGCGCCGCCCTTGCCGCCGCCGATGGGCAGGCCGGTGAGGGCGTTCTTGAAGGTCTGCTCAAAACCGAGGAACTTGATCACGCTGAGGTTGACGGAAGGGTGGAAGCGAATGCCGCCCTTATACGGGCCGATGGCGCTGTTGAACTGGACGCGGTAACCCTTGTTGACCTGGACGGCGCCGCTGTCGTCCACCCAGGGGACGCGGAAGATCACCGCGCGCTCCGGCACGATCATCCGGGCGAGGAGGTTGTTCTTCTCGTACAGAGGCTCCGCTTCGATGACGGGGCGCAAGGATTCGAGAACTTCGTGGACGGCCTGAATGAATTCGGGCTCGTGGGGGTTTTTTGCCGCGGTTTCAGCGAGGATGCGGTCAACGTAATTCATCGTATCGTTCCCTTCTTGTGAATTTATATAAATCGGTTCCAATCAATTAAAAAGCCGCCCGCTGCACAGCGCAACAAAAGCGAAACCGGCCCCATTGCCGGACGCCAAAAGGGAAAAAATCCGCAGGCGCACGAAATATTATACAAAGCATTTGCCCAAATTGCAATACGATAGGGGCATAATTTCAGTCATCCTTCGATTTTGCCGCAAAAATCCGGGTAAAATCCGCAGGAAATGATGGATCAACAAATTGATGTTGCACAACCCGGAGGATGATGCAAAAGAACCCTGATGGCCGGGGAACAGTGATTGTTATAAAAATACAGGGAACGGTTTTTGGGAACAGTTCGTTTCATGGGCAGGACGGCTTGCCAGCCAGGGGGCTGAAATCGGGGCAAAGGGCCTTTGGGGGCATCGCTGTCCATCGAACATCAATCGAAAGGGAAAAAGATTCGAATGAAAAAACTTCTTTCTGTCGTTCTGGCCTTCGGGCTGGTGTTGGGGATTTCCGCCTGCGGTGCAAGCGAAAGCGCGGGGGAATCAAAGGGCGAAAGCATGGCTTTGCCGGAACTCATGGACGCCATTCTCGAAGGGGTTGAAAACCTGCCCGAACTGGATAATGTTGAATTGACCGGCGAAAAATGGGAAACCTATGCCTTTATCACGCCCACCGAGGGCATGGAAGGCTATGCGTCCGACGCGCTGATTTCCCCCGGCGCCCACTCCGTGGTGCTGGTGCGGGTGCCGGAGGGTACCGACGCGGAAAAAGTCGCCGCCGACATCGAAAAGAACGCCAACCCCAACAAGTGGATCTGCGTATCGGCGGAAAAAACCATCGTCAAAAGGCAGGGCAACACCATTTTGCTGATCATGTCTTACGAAAACCTGGCGGACCCCATTGTCGAAAACTTTGACAAGCTGTTCAAGTAAGGCAAAATCCCAGGGTTGACACCGGCCCTCCGCGCCCCGATTGCGGTGCGGAGGGCGTTTTATGAGGTAAACCATGCTGTTTTCCAGCGCTTCGTTCATCTATCTGTTTCTGCCCGCGGTGCTTTTGTGCTATTTTGCCGCCCCCAAAACGTGGAAAAACGGCGTGTTGCTGTTGTTCAGCCTGCTGTTTTACTTTTTCGGCGAACGGGCGCATACCCTGCTGCTGGTGATCTCCTCCTTGAGCGATTATCTGCACAGCCTTTACATCGAAAAAAGCCGGGGGACGAAGGCGGCAAAAATCGCGCTGGTTTCTTCCATTGCCGTCAACCTCGCCTTTTTGGGGTTTTTCAAGTATGCGGACTTTTTCGTCGCCACGGCAAACGCGGTCTTTGGAGCGAAGATCCCCCTGCCCGGCGTGCGGCTGCCCATCGGCATCAGCTTTTACACCTTCCAGACCATGAGCTACACCATCGACGTGTATCGGGGAAGGGTGAAGGCGGAGCGCAACCTCGCGACCCTTGCGACCTTTGTCTGCCTGTTTCCCCAGTTGATCGTTGGGCCCATCGTGCGGTATACCGACGTGGCAAAAGAGCTTCGGGAAAGAAGGACGACCCTGGCCTGCGCCGCGGCGGGGATGCGGCGCTTTGCCTTCGGACTGGGCAAAAAGGTGTTGCTGGCCAACGCCCTGGGGGAGCTTTGCGACGCATTTTTGCAAAGCGGGCAAAAAAGCACGGCCTTTTACTGGATTTTTGTCTGCTCCTACATGCTGCAGGTTTATTTTGACTTTTCCGGCTATTCGGACATGGCGATCGGCCTGGGCAAAATCTTCGGATTCCGCTTCCCGGAAAACTTCGATTACCCCTTCATCGCCCGCTCCATCGCCGAGTTCTGGCGGCGCTGGCACATGACCCTGGGGGGCTGGTTCCGGGATTATGTCTACATCCCCCTGGGCGGCAACCGCACCACCACGCCCAAATGGCTGCGGAACATCTTCGCAGTCTGGCTGCTCACCGGCCTGTGGCACGGCGCGAGCTGGAACTTTGCCCTTTGGGGGCTGTATTTCGCCGTGTTGCTCGCTTTGGAAAAACTGCTGCTGAAAAAGGTTCTGGACCGCGCGCCGAAAGCGGTTTGCCACGCCTATGTGCTGTTTTTCCTGGCGGTGAGCTTCGCCATCTTCGCGGCAGAGGACTATGGCGGCGTGACTTCTGTCCTTTCTGGTCTTTTTGGGCTTTCCGGCCTGCCGGCGACCACCTTTGAAACCGGCTATTACCTCAAAAGTTACGCCGTGTTGCTCACGTTGGGCGCCATCGGCGCGACGCCTTTGCCGAAAAAGGCGTGGCAGCGCATCAAAACCGCGCCCCTTGCCCTGTGGCTGGAGCCTTTGGCTATGGCGGCGCTGCTGATCGCCAGCACCGCGGCGCTGGTGGATGGCTCCTTCAACCCCTTTTTGTATTTCAGGTTCTAATCATTCCCCTGGGAGGCCTCGCGATTGACGATGGAAAAGGCAAAGAACA
>JBMNTV010000092.1:0-4869 GCA_050945915.1 Christensenellales bacterium | reverse complement strand
CTGCGTGGAAAAGTGACTGTCATCGTCGTACCCTTACCCGGCTTGCTTGAAAGCTGAACCCTGGCATGATGAAGTTCGGCGCCGTGCTTGACGATGGACAGCCCCAGCCCGGTTCCGCCGGTTTCCCTGGAATGGGATTTGTCGATCCTGTAAAAGCGTTCAAACACGCGGCTTTGATGCGCCCTGGGAATGCCAAAACCATTGTCCGAAACGGTCAGGATGACGTTTTCGGAAACGGTTCTGACGCTTACGTCCACCCTTCCCTTCTCGCGATTGTATTTGATTGCATTATCGCAAAGGTTATAGATCATTTCCTCCAGGATTTGTTTGACGCCGGAAATGGTCGCATGCTCGCCCCTCACCGTCAGCGTGATCTGTTTCTGCTGCGCCAGGGAGGAGAGCCTGCCGACGGTTTCCTCCGCCAGCTCCAGCAGATCCACCTCCTCAAAAGAATGCTGAACCTGTTTCTCGTCCAGCCTGGAGATCCGAATAATATCTTCGACAAGGTCGATGAGATGCCTCGCTTCGATGCAGATGCGGTGGGAGAACTCTTGCATGTCTTTTGGCTGCACCATGCCGTTATGGATGAGCTCTGCATAACCCAAAATAGAGGTCAGGGGGGTTTTGAGCTCGTGGGACACATTCGCAGTGAACTCGCGGCGCATTTTCTCGGCGGACTGCTTCTCTGTCACATCCATGATAAACAGAGTAACGCCCTTGACCCCCGAATCATCCTTCACGGGGCTGGCCATCAGGTGCAACGCATCCCCGCCTATGGTGCAGGTATCTTCAAAGATATGCCCGTCCAAAGCTGTCTCAACGGCTTTTTGAATGGCGAGGCTGCGATCCAGCGTCAAAACATGCTGGTTGATCACCTCCTGCGGGCTGACATTGAACATGCCCGCAGCGCTTTTGTTGAGAAACAGGATCAGATCCTTTTGATTCAAGACGATGATGCCTTCGCTGATGTTTTCCGTAACCGCGTGAAACTCTTCCTGCTTTTCCTTCAGTTTTTTGATCTGGCTTTCGATCTGGTCGTTCTGCAGGGCCATGCGGGACAGCAGCGGGGAAAGCTCGTCATACACATCGTTGGATAACGGGTTCTCCAAATCCAGGTTATTCAGCGGGAAAACGATCTTTTTCGTCAGCAGATTGGCAATGATCATGGTCAGCAGGATGACCGGAAAAGCCATCAGGGCGATGTATGGAAGCAGGCCCAGGACAGATCGAAAAACGCTGTTCGTCGTGGCGGATACCCTCAATACCGTGCCGTCATTCAGCCGGACAGCCCGATAAAAAGTCTGGGTGCCCAGGGTTTTGGAAAGATGCACCGCTTCACCAGAGCCGCTGGTAAGGGCATCTGCAATTTCCGGTCTGCTGCGATGGTTTTCCATGTTTTTTGCTTCAGTCACGCTGTCAAACAAAACCGTGCCGTCGCCCGCCACCCATGTGATTCGGCTGGAGTTCTCCTGGTTTGCAAGGCTGAGAAAAACCTCTTTTCCAATGAGATTGTATCCGGTCGAGATAAACAGCGCTTCATTTCTGATTTCCTGCTGCATATCGTGGTAAAATTCCCGATAAATGACGCCGGTGATCAGAAAAGAAGTGAGCAGGATGGTGATGAGAGCCAGCAACAGCATGCTTTGATAGATGCGTTTTTTCATGCTATGCCTCCGATCCTGTACCCGACCCCCCCTGACCGTTTCAATGATCGACCCTGCTTCCCCCAGTTTCTGCCGCAACGTGCGGATGTGGACATCCACGGTGCGGGTTTCGCCTTCATACTCGTATCCCCATACTTCCTCCAGGAGCTTGTCCCTCGTCAGTACGATACCGGCGTTTTTCAGCAAGTATTTCAGAAGCTCAAATTCCTTGAACGTCAGAGAAACCTCCTGTCCGTCCACCAGCACAGCGCGCCGGTCGATATTCATGGTCAGCCGCCCGGCGCTCAATTCAGAGGACGTGTTCAAAGAACCCGCCCTTCTGAGAACGGCTTTGACCCGGGACAAAAACTCCATAATACCAAAGGGCTTGGTTATGTAATCATCTGCGCCGCTGTCCAGACCCAGAACCTTGTCATACTCTGCGCTCTTTGCCGTCAGCATGATGACCGGAATGTGCCGCGTTCGGGGCGATGCCTTGAGCCGTTTCAATATTTCGATGCCGTCTTCGCCGGGCAGCATGATATCCAGCAAGATCAAAGAAGGCAGTCCGTTTTCCAATGCTTGAAAAAAAGGCCCGCCTTCGCCAAACCCAATGGCATCAAAACCATTGGATTTCAGTGCATAGATGATAAGCTCCCGGATGCTCCGGTCGTCCTCTACACAATAGATCATCGCTTCATCTCACCCATATGCTTGCCGGTAATGGAAAACTCCACCCATTCTGCAATATTCGTCGCGTGGTCGCCGATACGTTCAAAGTATTTGGCGATCATGATCAGGTCGATGGCGTGTTCGCCGTTTTTTGCGTCTTCGCTGATCAGCCGGATCAGATCATCCTTCACCTTGTTAAACAGATTGTCCACGACGTCATCATAAGCGATGACAGCCTGGGCAAGCTCCAGGTCCTGACGGACATAGGCATCGATGCTGTCCGTAACCATTTTCATGGTGGCATTTGCCATGTCCGCTATGTGATTGGTGTTATTTGCGGCATTGATATTGGCGAGCAAGGTTATTTCCGAAATGTCCGCAGCCTGATCGCCGATCCGCTCCATGTCCGTAATCATCTTGAGTGCCGAGGAGATCTGGCGCAAATCCCTGGCAACGGGCTGCTGCTTGAGAAGCAGCTTGAGGCAGAGGCTTTCAATCTCCCTTTCCTTCTGGTCGATATCCTCGTCTGATTCTATCGCCTTTTTTGCCAGCTCCTGATCCCCGGTCATCAGCGCGTTTGCCGCATTGGCGATGGCAGCTTCACACAAAGCGCCCATCTGTATCATCTGGGTTTTTAAAAGCTCAAGCTGGGCATCGAATCTGCTTCTCATTACCCGAACCTCCCGGTGATGTAATCCTCGGTGCGTTGATCCTTTGGCATGGAGAAGAGCTCCTCCGATTTGGCGTATTCGATCACTTCCCCGTGCAGGAAAAAGGCGGTTGCATCCGCAATACGCACCGCCTGTTGCATATTGTGGGTAACTATGATCATAGTGTAGTCTTTTTTCAGTTGGACGGCAAGGTCTTCGATTTTTGAAGTCGAGATCGGATCCAAAGCGGAGGTTGGTTCGTCCATCAACAACACTTCAGGCTCCACAGCCAACGCTCTTGCGATGCAAAGGCGCTGCTGCTGGCCGCCGGAGAGCTCCAGGGCGCTTTTTTTCAAGCGGTCCTTTAACTCATCCCATATGGCAGCCTGCCGCAGGGATCTCTCCACCACATCGTCCAGTTTGAGTTTTGAACGGATGCCATGGGTACGAGGGCCGAAAGCCACATTATCGTAAACGCTCATGGGAAAGGGGTTGGGCTTTTGAAAGACCATTCCCACCCGCTTTCGCAGGAGGTTGATGTCCATATTGCCGTAGATGCTCTCCCCGTCCAGCAAGACCTGTCCGGTGATGCGGCAGCCTTCCACAAGGTCATTCATGCGGTTCAGGCATTTCAGAAGGGTGGATTTTCCACAGCCGGACGGCCCGATAAAGGCTGTGATTTCATTCGACTGAATATCCAGGTTAATCTTCTTCAGCGCTTGAAAGTCGCCGTAAAACAAATCGAGGTTTTGTATGCGAATTTTACTCATGAAACGTCCTTCCTATTTCGGTAACCAGAGCCCGGATCATCAGGCTTTTGAAAGCTTTTTCGCCGCAAGCCCGGACAGCCAGTTGATCAGCATCACCAACACAAACAGGATGACAGCGGTGGCATAGGATTCGTTGACATACAATCCCTCGCTGGCGAGGGCGTACATGTGGACCGACAATGTGCGGGTCGAATCAAACAGAAAATCCCTGCCCCTTGGTATTTCGGCAACGGTTCCGGCGGCGTAGATCAGCGCTGCGCTCTCTCCAACGATCCTTCCGACGGCCAGGATGATGCCCGCCAAAATGCCGGGCATCGCGCTGGGCAGGACGATTCTGAACACCGTCCTGAGCTTGCCGGCACCCAGCCCGAAACTGCCTTCCCGGTACGAATCGGGAACTGCTTTCAACGCTTCTTCCGAGGTACGAATGATCAGCGGCAGAATCATAATGGCCAGGGTACATGCGCCGGAAAGAAGCGACATTCCCCAGCCCAAAGCAGTGACAAAGAACAGCCAACCAAACAAACCGTAAACGATGGACGGGATTCCCGACAGCGTCTCCGCGGTAACCCGGATGATGCCCACCAGCCGGTTTCCCCTTTTCGCATATTCCACCAGAAAGATGGCGGAAAAAATCCCGATCGGCGCGGCGATGAGCAGCGAAAGAAGCGTCATGATCACGGTATTGATGAGGGCCGGCATCAAGGATACATTCAATGTGCTGTATTCCCATTCAAACAGTTCCAGCTTGATATGGGGAATCCCCTTGATCATGATATAACCAACCAAAAAGAGCAGCGTGCCTATGGTCAGGACGGTTGCCACGATCACCAGGAGGAACAGAGCCAGCGACAGGGGGCTGCGCCTGTAATCCTTGAACTTTTGCGCGAAGGATTGTTTGTTGATGTATTCCATCAACCTGCCCTCCTTTTCAGCAGTGACAACAACACATTGATCATCATGATGAACACAAACAGCACGACACCTGTCGCGATCAGAACCTCCCCGTGCAGCTCAGCGGCATAGCCCATTTCGATGATGATGTTGGCTGTCAGCGTCCTCACGCCTTTCAACAGGCCATCCGGCATCCTTGCCTGGTTTCCCGCCACCATGATGACCGCCATGGTCTCTCCG
>JBMNTV010000091.1:0-4918 GCA_050945915.1 Christensenellales bacterium | reverse complement strand
GTCAAAGCCCATGTCCACAGCCTTCTGCGCATCCGGCGTACACCAGAAGATCGGCATATCCACGGGCAGCTCCGGCGCCACCGCGTGGATGATGGGGATGTCCTCATCGCTGCTGTCCAGCCCTTCGATGGCGTTGATGGTGGTGATTCCGCGGGAAACGGCGAGTTTTGCCGTAAAGCGTATCGCGTCCTGGCGCTGCTGCACCGTCCAGGAACCGAAGAGGTTGGCGCAGGCCAGCTTGTTGGCCTCGTCCTGCAGCCGTCCGTTGGGCCTGCCGTCGGCATCCTTGCGCACGCCGACGGTATCGTCGGGTATCTTCAACGCTTCGTAAGCAGCGCGGTTGACCTGCACATAATGCTTGCCGCGGTCGGCAAGAAACACCGGGCGATTTAGGGCGTCCAGTTCCCTCGGCGGCCTTCTTTCAGCCGGCTTTCGTCCAAACGCTTGCCAAACACCCACTGCCCTTCGGAAAGGCGCGCTTCCTCTTCCTTGAGCAGCGCGACGAGCTCCCCGATATCCCTGCAGTCGTAAAGGTCCACGCCGGAAGCGTTCATGCCGGTGGTGAGCGCATGGACGTGGCAGTCAAAAAAACCGGGAAGGATCGTCGCCCCCTTCGCATCGATGGGTACAACACCCACAGCCTTTGCAGCGGCGGCGATCTGGTCGTCCGTCCCAAGCATGGCGATCCTGCCATCCTTGACGAATACCGCACAATGGCGCGCTCCATCCTCCATGGGGATCACGTTTGCGTTGATGTATGCGATGCTATTCATGTTGCCTCCTGTCACCCTTCGTAGACGATTCTGCCCTTGTATACCGTGGTCAGCACCTTGATATCCCGGATCTTCCTGGGGTCGCAGGTCATGGGATCGTCGGATAGGACCGCAAGATCCCCCTGTTTGCCCACCTTCAGGGAGCCCTTTTGATCATCCAGAAAGCAAACTTTTGCCGCGTCGATGGTAAACATGCGCACAGCCTCATAGGGGGTGATGGCGTTTTCGGGATAGGGCTGGTTGACCGCCGCGTGGATACCCAACAGGGCATCCATGGGCGTGATGTCCGAATCCGAACCGCCGCCCAGGATGACACCGGCGTCCAGCAACCTCCTGCTGGGGTAACCCCCGCGCTCCCTTCTTTCGCCCAGTCTGGAACGGTATACCGTTTCAGGCCCGCCGCGCAGGAAGGTGAAGGCGGGCTGGGTGCTCACCCTGACGCCCAAAGCGCCGCAGCGATGAATATCCCTTTGAGTGGGGAAGCCGAAATGGTCGAGGCGCAGGCGGTGCGTGTGGCGCTTTTCGGGGTATTTGTTCAGCACCTTTTCCATGGCATCCAGCGCCTGGCGGATGGCCAGCTCGCCGATGCAGTGGAAGGAGAGGCAAAGGTCCCTGATGAGAGCCTGTTCCACCCAGGCTTCCACCTGCTCATCGGAATAATTCAGGTAACCGCAGGTGTCGCCATCCTCGTACTTTTCGGAAAAGGCCGCCGTTCGGGAACCGATGGAGCCGTCCAGCAAAATGTCCCCGCCCCAGGTGTCCAGTCCCTTTTTTACGATCTTGTCCACGTCGGTGGTGCTCCAGAAAATCTTGACGTCAAGGGGCAGCTCCTTTGCCATGGACAAGAGCCGGTTGATGTCCTGATCCGCCTCGTCACTGCCCAGCCCCTCGATGGCGTTGATGGTGGTGATGCCCTTGGATACCGCCAGATTCGCGGTGTAACGGACGACGTCTTTTCGCTGGTCTTCGCTCCAGGTGCTCAAAAACCGCGCTCTGGATTGGGCATTGGCTTCATCCTGCAAACGGCCGTTGGGCCTGCCATCGGCATCTTTGCGCACCCCTGGCGTACCATCGGCAATACCCAGCAGCCTGTATCCCGCCGTGTTCACCACCGTGTAATGCCCTCCCCGGTCGGACAGGAATACCGGGTGGCCGATCACGTCCAACTCGTCCATCGTGGGCGGGCGGCCTTCTTTCAGCCGGCTCTCATCCAGCTGTTTGCCAAACACCCACTGTCCTTCGGGAAGGGTTTTCTCCCGCCCCTTCAAGCGTTCGATCACCTTTGGGATGCTGCCCGCGTCAAAAAGATCGATGCCTGCCGCGTTCTGACCGGTGATCATCACGTGAACATGGTCATCGAACAGTCCGGGCAGGATGGTCGCCCCCTTCGCGTCGATGGGGGTTACGGCTACCCGCTTCGCCGCGGCGACAATCTCATCGTCCCCGCCCAGGGCGGCGATGATGCCGTTATGGATGAGAATCGCCGAATGGCGCGCGCCGTTTTCCATGGGGATTACGTTTGCGTTGACATATGCAATACTGTTCATATCATCCTCTGTTTACATCGCTCAAATGATTATCTGTTTTTTGCAAAATCGTGTCAGCAGGTGTTTAAGAAATGTTCTTTTATGCGTATTGTAACAGCTTCTTCCAGCGGATGCAACGAGCATGCATGTTATTCGCAACTGCTGGACGTACACATATCGATAAATGACATCTAACCAAATTTTGGTTGACCCAGCTATTTTTCTGATGTATAATTTTTTACAGCTAATCTTTCTCCATTCTGTTCTTTCTTGGCATTTCCGCGAATTATTTATCAATCAGGAGGCAATTATGGGCAAATACGTTCTCGGTATCGACCAGGGCACCACTGGCACCAAAGCCATCGTCTTTGATCGCAAGGCAAACATCATCTCCTCCGCTTACAGCGAATTCACGCAGTACTTCCCGCAGCCCGGCTGGGTGGAACACGATCCCCAGGAGATTTATGACGTCTCCATGCGCGTCGTCAAAGAAGCGCTGGACAAGGGCGGTATCGACCCCAAGGACATCGACTCCATCGGCATCACCAACCAGCGCGAAACCACGGTTTTTTGGAACAAGCATACCGGCAAGCCCGTTTGCCCCGCCATCGTTTGGCAGGACATTCGCACCGCCGAACGCTGTGATGAGCTGATCGAAAAAGACGGCGCGGGCATCGTCGAGCGCACGGGCATGATCATCGTGACCAACTGCGCCGCTCCCAAGATCGAATGGGTGATGAAGAACCTGCCCGAAGTCAAGGCGGAGATTGACGCGGGTAATGTCATTTTCGGCACGGTCGACTCCTGGATGGTCTGGAAACTGTCCGGCGGCGCGGCCCACGTGACGGATTACTCCAACGTTTCCTGCACCCTGCTTCTCAACATCCACACCATGGATTACGACGAAGGCATTTTGCAGGAACTGGGCATTCCCCGCTCCATTCTGCCGGAAATCCGCGCTTCCTCTGAGATTTTTGCCTATACGGATCCGTCCCAGTTCTTCGGCGCCAAGGTGCCGATCGCGGGCATCGCGGGCGACCAGTCCGCCGCGGCCTTCGGTCAGGCTTGCGTCAAGCCCGGCATGATCAAGAACACCTACGGCACCGGCTCCTTCATGATTCTGAACACCGGCGATACCCCCAAGGGTGCGGGCGGCGGTTGCTTCAACATCGGCCTGTGCGGACCCAAGGGCGTGCAGCAGTGGGGTATCGAGGGCATGGCGAACGTGTCCGGCGCCGCCATCCAGTGGCTGAGGGACGGCCTGGGCATCATCAACGAAGCCTCCGAATGCGAGAAGCTCGCCAACACCGTTCCGGACAACGGCGGCGTGTACTTCGTGCCCGCCTTCAACGGATTGGGCGCGCCCTATTCGGACGCGTATGCCCGGGGAACCATCATCGGCATCACCCGCGGCACCACCAAGGCGCACGTTTGCCGCGCCGCGCTGGAATGCATGGCGCTTCAGGTGGCGGAAGCCTTCCGGTCGATGGAAGAATTCACCGGCATGAAAATCACCGCCCTCCGGGCGGACGGCGGCGGTGCCAAGAGCGACTTCCTCTGCCAGTTCCAGGCGGATATCCTAGGCGTACCCGTCGAACGTCCCAAGATCACCGAAACCACCTGCCTGGGCGCGGCGTATCTCGCCGGCCTGGCCACCGGTTTCTTTGCCTCGATTGACGAGGTTTCGGAAAACTGGCAGGTTGAAAAGCGGTTTGAACCCCGGCTGACCAAAGAACAGCGGGACGAACTGATGGAAGGTTGGAAGCGCGCCGTGGAACGCGCCAGCAACTGGATCAAGAAGTCGTAACGCATCCCAACAAAACACGCCGCCCCTTTGGGGGCGGCGTTTTCATTGAGGAAGGCAGGCAGAATCACCCCCGCGGTTGGCGGCAACTCTCTGTGCAGATCATGTGGAGAGCAAGCAGCAGGGCGGCATTCAAACTGCCTTTTCGTTTTTTGCCGCTCCCGGATGGAGGATCCCACGTTCATTCGCAACAAAATGCGTAATCGCTCTATATCGTCACGATGCAGTTCTGGCTGCTCAGCGGCTGGCAGAGCACGATGTCCTCGCTGACCAGGCGCAGCATGGGCCGCATGCCCGGTATCTCGTATCCCTCGGACGCGCAGACGATGCGGCGGGCATCCTTCGGTCCGGACAGCAGCAATCCCCTGTTTTCCGGCGCATCGTTCAGCCAGGCCTCCACGATGGCGGTGACGTCGATTTCCAGCGCGCAGAGACCGACGTCGTCCACAAAGGGCGTTTTCAGGGCCGGATCGACGCGGGGCAGAGCGTACGCGCAGCCGTAAATGTTGTAATAGTCCAACAAAGGCCATGCCCAGTACCGGCTTCGGGAATGTTTTGTGGAGCCGGATTGCTGACAACCCGGAATCTTGAACAGGATGAGGGTCGCCCGCTTCAGGCTTTGAAGGCCAAAAACAGGCGGCAGGTGTATATTGAGAAAGATCGAAGCGCCTTGCCCCAAAAAGAGCCGGTCTCGCTCACAAAAGGGTACGGCGCAATGCGTGCAGGCGCTGAAAGAGTGCACACACGGAACGTCGTATACAGTCATTGGTCTCACCTCACTTTATCATATCCATTCCGTTGTGAAACGTGCACAG
>JBMNTV010000090.1:0-5003 GCA_050945915.1 Christensenellales bacterium | reverse complement strand
ATGGCGGCGCTGCTGATCGCCAGCACCGCGGCGCTGGTGGATGGCTCCTTCAACCCCTTTTTGTATTTCAGGTTCTAATCATTCCCCTGGGAGGCCTCGCGATTGACGATGGAAAAGGCAAAGAACATGGCGATCGTCGCCGTTTTTCTGGCGCTGGTGTTTGGCATCGCCGCGTTAAGCGCAATTCTGCCGGACGCGGTCCTTTCCCGCGCGGAGCGGCGGAAGCTCGCCCAAAAACCCGCCCTGGACGCCGAATCGGTGATGAACGGCAAATTCATGACCGGGCTGGAGGAGTATCTCCTGGACCAGTTCCCCGGCAGGGACGGCTGGCGCACCATCAAGGCGGCGATGCGCTTTGGCCTGTTCCGCCAGATGGATAACAACGGCGTCTATCTGGTGGGGGATTCGGTGTTCAAGCTGGAATACCCCTTAAAGGAGGAGCAGGTGCGCTACGCGGCGAAAAAGATCGCCGAAGTGTATGAGCAATATCTTTCGGGGATGCGGGTGTACTGGTCGGTGGTGCCGGACAAGAATTATTTCGCCGCGGAAGAAAGCGGCCGCATGGCGCTGGATTATGACCGCCTGATGGTTTTGATGCGCGAAGGCGTGCCTGGGAATTTGACCTATGTGGACCTTTTTGACCTGTTGACCCTCGACGATTATTACAAAACGGACGCCCACTGGCGGCAGGAGCGCATCTATAAAGTGGCGGAACAACTGGCAAAAGCCATGGGAGCTGTGGGCATGCCGCGGGCAGAGGAGTTCGAAAGCCGCGAACTCAGCCCGTTTTATGGCGGATACTGGGGTCAGAGCGCGCTTTCCGTGGCGCCGGACACGCTGGTTTATCTGGAAAGCGCATACACCAAAAGCGCGGTGGTGCAAAACGCCGAAAAGCCGGGAGAAAGCCTGCCCGTTTACACCCTGGACCGCTTCGACGGCATGGACGGCTACGACGTTTTTTTGGATGGCGCGGCGGCGATCATTACCATGACCTGCGAAACTGCCAAGACGGACAAAGAACTGATCATCTTCCGGGATTCTTCCGCCAGCAGCCTTGCACCGCTCCTTCTTGGAGCGTACAAAAAGATCACGCTGGTGGACCTTCGGTACATTCGGGCGGACCTTGTGGAGCGATACGTGGACTTTGCCGATCAAGACGTGCTGTTTCTTTACGGCGTCGCGCTGCTAAACAGCGGGACGCTGCTGAAATAGCAAAAACCCCAAAAAACAGCCGGTGCAGAATCATCCTGCCCCGGCTTTGCTTTTTGCAAAAAGAAAACCCCGTTTGCGTCGGATGCGACCCAAACGGGGTTTTTGGCGGTTTAGTCCTGCATGCCCAGCACGCGCCGCAGGTACTGGCCGGTATAGCTTTCCTTCACTTGGGCCAATTCCTCCGGCGTGCCGGTGGCGACGATCTCGCCCCCCCGGTCGCCGCCTTCGGGGCCCAGATCGATGATGTAGTCCGCGGTCTTGATCACGTCCAGATTGTGTTCGATGACCAGCACGGTGTTGCCATTGTCCGCCAGCCTTTGCAAAATGTCGATCAGGCGGGAAACGTCGTACATATGAAGCCCGGTGGTGGGCTCGTCCAGGATGTACAGCGTTTTGCTGGTCGGCCTTCGGGAAAGCTCCGTCGCCAGCTTGACGCGCTGGGCCTCGCCGCCGGACAGGGTGGTGGAGGGCTGACCCAGCCGGATGTAGGACAATCCCACGTCCATCAGCGTAGCCAGCTTGCGCTCGATGCGGGGCAGGGCGCTGAAAAACTCATAGGCTTCCTCCACGGTCATGTTCAAAACGTCGGCAATGGTCTTGCCCTTGTAATGCACTTCCAGGGTTTCGCGGTTGTACCGCTTGCCGCCGCAGGTCTCGCAGGGGACGTAAACGTCCGGCAAAAAGTGCATCTCGATCTTCTTGATGCCGTCCCCCTTGCAGGCCTCGCATCTGCCGCCCTTGACGTTGAAGCTGAACCTGCCGTTGTTGTAGCCCCGGGCTTTTGCCTCCGGCGTCATGGCGAAGACCGCCCGGATGAGGTCGAACACGCCGGTATAAGTGGCGGGGTTGGAGCGGGGGGTGCGGCCGATGGGGGACTGGTCGATGTCGATCACCTTGTCCAAATACTCCGCGCCCTCGATGGAATCGTAATCCCCGGGGCGGGTCTTGGCGCGGTTCAGATCCCGAAGCAGCGCCTTTTTTACGATTTCGTTGACCAGGCTGCTCTTGCCCGAGCCGGAAACCCCGGTGACGCACACCATCGTCCCCAACGGGAAGGAAACGGTCAGGTTCTTCAGGTTGTTCGCCCTGGCGCCCCGGACGGTGAGCATCCGGTCGGAAATGGGGCGTCGCTCTTTGGGAACTTCGATTTTCAGCTCGCCGCTTAGATACTTGCCGGTGACGGAGCGCTCGCAGGCGATCAGGTCCTGCACCGTCCCCTGGGCGACGAGTTCGCCGCCGTGGACGCCGGCGAAGGGTCCGATGTCCACGATGTGGTCCGCTTCGCGGATGGTGTCCTCGTCGTGCTCCACGACGATCAGGGTGTTCCCCAAATCCCGCAGGTGCTTCAAGGTGGCCAGCAGGCGGGCATTGTCCCGCTGGTGCAGACCGATGGAGGGCTCGTCCAGAATATACAGCACGCCCATCAGCCCCGAACCGATCTGGGTGGCCAGGCGGATGCGCTGGGCTTCGCCGCCGGAAAGGGTGGCAGCACCCCGGGAAAGGGTCAGATAGTCCAGCCCCACATCACACAAAAAGCCCAGCCTCGCGTCGATCTCCCTGAGGATGTTGTCCGCAATGGCGCGCTCGGTTTGGGTGAGTTGAAGGTTTTGAAAGAACTCCCTAGCGTGCAACGCCGAAAGCTTGGAAACCTCGGCGATGGACAACCCGCCCACGGTGACGGCGAGGACGGTCTTTTTCAGCCTGTCCCCCCCGCAGTCCGGGCAGGGGATGTGGGACATATAGCCTTCGATCTCCGCCTTCATGTAGTCCGATTGGGTTTCCCGGTACCTGCGTTCCAGGTTGTTGGCGATGCCCTCAAAGGCGTTGTAAATCGTGCCGCTGCCGTAGGAGCGGTCGAAGTTGAGCTTGAGCTTTTCGTTGCCGGTGCCATAAAGCAGGATGTCGATGATCTTCTTTGGCAGCTTTTCCACCGGGGTGTCCAACGAGAAGCCGTATTTTTCCGAAAGGGCGGAAAGGTACATCGAGGCAACGGACCCGCCGTTGTCCCCGCTGTACCAGCCGGAAACCCGGATGGCGCCCTCGTTTAAGGACAGGGCTTTATTCGGGAAGATCAAATCC
Organism: Christensenellales bacterium; assembly: GCA_050945915.1. GTDB lineage: Bacteria > Bacillota > Clostridia > Christensenellales > CALWSW01 > CALNBC01. The sequence continues at coordinate 1,712 of JBMNTV010000090.1, read as the reverse complement.
GGGTCGATCTTCATCAACGAGCCCAGGCCGGTACAGGTGGGGCAGGCGCCGAAGGGGTTGTTGAAGGAGAACATCCGCGGCGTCAGCTCTTCCATGCTGATGTTGCAGTCCGGACAGGCGTAATTCTGGGAAAAGGTGGTTTCTTCGCCGCCCGCGTCGGTGATGACCAGGCCGCCGGACAGCTCCATGGCGGTTTCCAGAGAGCCGGCGAGGCGGCTGCGGATGCCGTCCCGCACGATCAGGCGGTCCACCACCACCTCGATGCTGTGCTTGAGCTTTTTGTCCAGCGGGGGGACTTCGGACACGTCGTACACCGTGCCGTCCACCCGCACGCGCACGAAGCCGCGCTTGGTGACGCTTTCCAGCACCTTCTGGTGTTCGCCCTTCCTGCTCCGCACGATGGGGGAAAGCAGCGTGAGCCGCGTGCCTTCCGGCAGGTTCAGGATGGCATCCACCATCTGGTCCACGCTCTGGCGGGTGATGGCCTTGCCGCAGTTGGGGCAGTGGGGCAGGCCGATGTTCGCGTACAGCAGGCGCAAATAGTCGTGAATCTCCGTCACCGTGCCCACGGTGGAACGGGGGTTGTGGCTGGTGGTCTTCTGGTCGATGGAAATGGCGGGGGACAACCCTTCGATGGCGTCCACGTCCGGCTTGTTCATCTGGCCGAGGAACATGCGCGCATAACTGGAAAGGGATTCCACATAACGCCGCTGTCCTTCGGCATAGATGGTGTCAAAGGCGAGGGAGGTCTTCCCCGACCCGGAAAGCCCGGTGAAAACCACCAGCTTGTCCCTGGGAATGGTCAGGTTCAGGGACTTGAGGTTGTTTTCCCGGGCGCCCTTGACGGTCAAAACATTGTTGTTGTTCATGGTTCCTCTTTATATTTCAATTTGCTATCTCTTTGCGGATTTGCGGCCGCGCTCCCTGGCCGGGGGCTTGTATCCCGCCGTGCCCGGCTTCTTTTTCGGCTGCTTGCCCGGGGCGGAGCCGCGGAGGGCGAAAAGCTCGTCCCGCAGTTTCGCGGCGGTCTCGAAGTCCAGCTCCGCAGCGGCGGCGCGCATCTGCTCCTCGATGATGGCGGCCTTGGCCTGGCGCTCCTCTTCCGGCATCTCATCCTTGAGATCCTTGCGGCTGGAGACCTCGATGACGTTCCGCACGTCCTTGATGACGGTCTTGGGCACGATGCCGTGCTCTTCATTGTACTTGATCTGGAGCTTGCGCCTTCTTTCCGTTTCCTCCATGGCGGTGCGCATGGAGTCGGTGATGGTGTCGGCGTACATGATGACCTTGCTGTCCGCATTGCGGGCAGCGCGGCCGATGGTCTGGATCAGCGAGGTGGAGGAGCGCAAAAAGCCCTCCTTGTCCGCGTCCAGGATGGCCACCAGGGCGACTTCCGGCAGGTCCAGGCCTTCCCGCAAAAGGTTGATGCCCACCAAAACGTCAAACTCGCCCAATCGCAGGTCTCTGATGATCTCCATGCGCTCGATGGTCTCGATCTCGGAGTGCATGTACCGCACCCGAACGCCCATGGATTCGAAGTATTCCGTCAAATGTTCCGCCATCCGCTTGGTCAGGGTGGTGACCAGGGTGCGGAAGCCCTTTTCGGTGGTCTTTCTGATTTCCCCAAAAAGGTCGTCCACCTGGCCCTTGACGGGGCGCACCTCTACCTCCGGATCCACAAGCCCGGTGGGGCGGATGATCTGCTCGACGAT
>JBMNTV010000089.1:0-5014 GCA_050945915.1 Christensenellales bacterium | reverse complement strand
TTCGGGAAGCCCTGGACGCCGCCAACCGCATCGCGCCGGAGCATTTGGAGCTTTTCGTGGAGGAACCCTTCGGCCTGCTCGGCCTTGTGAAAAACGCGGGCAGCATCTTTTTGGGCAAAAACACGCCGGAAGCCCTGGGGGATTATTTCGCCGGGCCCAACCACGTGTTGCCCACCGGCGGGACGGCGAAGTTCAGTTCCCCCCTTTCGGTGGACGATTTTGTGAAGAAATCCTCCTTTATTTACTACACCAAGGAGGCATTGAAAGCCGTCGCCCACCGCGTGGCGGACTTTGCCGGGCAGGAGGGGCTTTCCGCCCACGCGAAAAGCATCACCTGCCGATTTGAGGAGGAAGCATGACGAGGTTTCTTTCAAACATCCATGCGGCGATACAGCCCTACACCCCCGGCGAGCAGCCCCAGGGCAGAACATTCGTCAAGCTGAACACCAACGAAAACCCCTATCCGCCGTCGCCGGCGGTGATCGCCGCCATCAGCGCCGCGGAAGCAGGCAGGCTGAACCTGTATCCCGATCCGGAATGTTCCGCCCTGAACCAGGCGATCGCCCTGACCCACGGGGTGGACGCCATTCAGGTGATGACCGGCAACGGGTCGGACGAAATCCTCGCCTTTGCCTATATGGCCTACTGCATGGGTAAACGGGCGGTGTTTCCGGACATTACCTATGGTTTTTATCCGGTTTATGCCCGGTTGTTCGGTGTAGAATACCGGGAAATCCCCTTAAAAGCGGATTTTACCATCGACCCTGCGGACTACGACCAGGCGGGGGGCACGATCTTCATCGCCAACCCCAACGCCCCTACCGGCATCGCCCTGACGAGGGAGCAGATCGCCCGTATCGCAAGGGAGAATCGCAACGATCTGGTGGTGGTGGACGAGGCGTACGTGGACTTTGGCGGCGAAAGCGCCCTGGACTTGATCGGCGAGCTGGACAACATCCTGGTGGTACGCACCTTTTCCAAATCCCGATCCTTAGCGGGGCTGCGGGTGGGGTACGCGATTTCCACGCCAGAGATCATCGCCGAGCTGAACGCGATGAAGTTTTCCTTTAACCCGTACAATGTGGACCGTCTGGCCATGCTGGCCGGTGCCGCCGCCGTGCTGGACCGGGAGTATTTTGAAAACCGCGTCCAAAGCATCGTCAAAACCCGGGAGGAATTTTCCCGAAAACTCAAGGAACAGGGATACGAAGTCCTGCCTTCTTGCGCGAACTTCGTGTTCGCCAGGCACCCGCGGCTGGGCGGGCAGGCGTTGTATCAGGGGTTGAAGGAGAACGGCGTGCTGGTGCGCTGGTTCGATCAGGAAAGGATCCGGGATTACCTGCGCATCACCATCGGCACCCCGGAACAGATGGCAGAATACGAAAAAGCCGCAAGCGCGGTGGAAAGGGCGAAGGAATGAGGACGGCAGAAGTCACAAGAAACACCGCCGAAACGCAGATTTCCCTCCAATTAGGCATCGATGGCGGCGTGGAAAACCGCATCGACACAGGCTGCGGCTTTTTGAATCACATGCTGACGCTCTTTTGCCACCACGGCCGTTTCGGCATCGCGGTAACCGCGAAGGGCGACATTGATGTAGACTACCACCACCTGGCGGAGGATCTGGGGATCGTGCTGGGCACCGCCTTTGCAAAAGCCCTGGGCGACAAGCGGGGCATTTGCCGTTACGGCGAAGCGATGCTGCCCATGGACGAGGCGCTGATTTCCGTTTGTCTGGACATTTCCGGACGGGCGGGCTATTGTGCGAACCTTTCGATCCCCTCCCAGAAGGTGGGGGGGGTTGATACCGAGTTGGTGGACGAGTTTTTTACAGCCCTTTGCCGTGGGATGGGGCTTACCTTGCACATCCTCCAGCACCGGGGCAGCAATTCCCACCACATCATCGAGGGTGCATTCAAGGCGCTGGCCCGGGCGCTTCGAAAGGCGGTGTCTTTCGACCCCTCCATCGCGGGGGAGATTCCCTCCTCCAAGGGGGCGCTTTGATGATCGCCATCGTGGATTACGGCGTGGGGAACCTGTTTTCCCTGCGGGCATCCCTGAGCCATCTGGGTTTTTCCTGCGCAGTCACAGGGGACAAAACAGATTTGGAACAGGCAGAAAAGCTGATCCTTCCCGGCGTGGGCGCCTTTGGGGACGCGGCGCAAAAGTTGAAGGACGCCGGACTGTTCACTTTTTTGCGGGAACAGGCGGCAAAGGGCAAGCCCATGCTGGGGATTTGCTTGGGCATGCAGCTGTTGTTTGAAAAAAGCTGTGAATACGGCGAACACGAGGGGCTTTCCCTGATTCCCGGGGCGGTCTGCCCGTTAAGCGCCGACCTTCCCGACGGGTTCAAGGTGCCCCACATGGGCTGGAACGGCCTGAACATCGTCACAGACGACCCGCTTTTGAAACACGTCAAGCCGGGGGCGCACATGTACTTCGTGCATTCGTATTATGCCAAAGGTTGCGAAGACGCGCTGCTTGCAGAAGTGGATTATGCCGTCCGCGTACCGGCGCTGGTGCGAAGGGGGAGCGTGTACGGCGCCCAGTTCCACCCGGAAAAGAGCGGCCCTGAGGGGCTTTCCATTTTAAAAGCATTTGGAGAATTGCCATGCTGATTTTTCCCGCCATCGATCTCTCGGAAGGCTGCGTCGTGCGCCTGTTTCAGGGGGATTACAATCAAAAGAAAGTTTACGACGACGACCCGCTCCAAGTGGCGAAGAGCTTTGCCATGCTGGGGGCGACGCACCTGCACGTGGTGGATCTGGACGGCGCCAAGGCGGGCGAATCCCGTAACGCCGAAGTGGTGGAGCGCATCGCCAGGGAAAGCGGGTTGTTTGTGCAAATCGGAGGCGGAATCCGCAACATGGAACGCGTCCGGCGGTATCTCGCTTGCGGCGCAGGCCGCGTCATCCTGGGTACCGCCGCCGTCAAGGATCCGGCATTTTTGAAAGAGGCCCTTGCCGCTTTTGGCGAAGGCATCGCCGTGGGGGTGGACGCGCGGCGGGGCAAGGTCGCCCTGTCCGGCTGGCTGGAGGATACGGACATGGATTCCTTCCGGTTTTGCGAACAGCTCCGGGATCTGGGGGTACAGACCGTGATTTATACGGACATCGAGAAGGACGGCGGCTTACAGGGCACCAACCTCGCCGCTTATGAGCGGTTGAAGAACATCGCCAATCTGAACGTCATCGCCAGCGGGGGGATTTCTTCGGAAGAGGATCTGAAAGCCCTTTTTGCCATCGGCGTACACGGCGCGATCATCGGCAAAGCGCTGTATGAGGGCAGGCTGGACCTGAGCCGGGCGCTTTCCATCGCCCAACAAAGGAGGACACCATGTTGACCAAGCGCATCATCCCCTGTTTGGACATCAAGAACGGCCGGGTGGTCAAGGGCAAAAACTTCGAAGGCCTGCAGGATGTGGACGATCCCGTCGCCCTGGCGGCGTATTACAATCAAAGCGGCGCGGACGAGCTGGTGTTTTACGACATCACCGCCAGCGCGGAAGGCCGGGGGCTGTTTACCGACGTTTTGATGAACGTCGCCAAAGAAGTCTTTATCCCCCTGACGGTGGGGGGCAACATCAACGACGTTTCGGATTTCGACCGCGTTTTAAAATGCGGGGCGGACAAGGTGAGCGTCAACACCGGCGCGATCAAAGACCCTTCTTTGATTCTTCGTGCGGCGAAGAAGTACGGCGACCAGTGCGTGGTGCTGTCCATCGACGCCAAGCGCGTCGGCGGCAGGTTCACCGTCTTTGCCCGGGGCGGGAGGGACAATACCGGCATGGACGCCATCGAATGGGCAAAACAGGGCGAGCAAAACGGCGCCGGCGAACTTGTCATCAACAGCATCGACACCGACGGCGTCAAACAGGGCTTTGATCTGGAGATACTGGAAGCAATCTGTTCCGCGGTGCGCATCCCGGTAATCGCCAGCGGCGGCGCGGGCAAGAAAGAGCATTTTTCCTCGCTGTTTCGCTCGGTTCCCGGCGTGGATGCGGGGCTGGCGGCCTCCATCTTCCACAGAAAAGAGCTGACCATCCGGGAATTGAAAGAACATTTAAGGAGCGAAGGGATACCCGTACGGCTATGAATCTGGAAAAATTGAAGTTCGACGAAAAAGGGCTGATCCCCGCCATCGTGCAGGACGCAAAGACCGGCCGGGTGCTCACCCTGGCTTATATGAATCAAGAAAGTCTGAACATCACCCTGAAAGAGGGCAGGACCTGCTTTTATTCCCGTTCCCGCCAATACCTGTGGCGAAAGGGAGAAACCAGCGGCAACGTGCAGCAGGTGGTGCGCCTTCGCGCGGACTGCGACGGCGACGCCCTGCTGGTGGAGGTGAATGCCCATGGCCCCGCTTGCCACACCGGGGAGGAGAGCTGCTTTTTCGACCTTTTGGCCGGTGAAGGGGAGCGCTTTTCCCTGAACGCTTTGGCAGCGCTGATCCAAAACCGCAAGGAGCAGCCCAAAGAGGGCAGCTACACCAACTATCTGTTCGACAAGGGCCGTGAAAAAATCCTGAAAAAGGTGGGCGAGGAGTGTTCCGAGGTGATCATCGCCGCCATGAAGGATTCCGTTGCGGAAACGGTGTACGAGCTGGCGGACCTTTGTTACCACGCCCTGGTGCTGATGGTACAGATGGGCATCCCCGTTTCCCGGGTGATGGACGAACTCGCCGCCCGCCACGTGGTGGACCATATGACCAAGCAGGAGACGATGAAATGAGAAAAGCCCCGTATTGGGGCTTTTTTCGATTCAGCTTTTGAAATACCGGCTATGCCGGTTTTTTCGGTTTTGGGCAGATGTAGAAACCGGTGGGCGGATGTCGGGGTTTTGAGCCATAAACAAAGACTGGAATGTATCCTGTGCAGTCATAGTATTGGAGCGCTTCAGATGATAAAGAACGCCGCCCGGAAAACCGCAAAACCTGGCATGCGGCCGCACAAGCGGCAACGGTATCCACGCCGGGCTTGCGGCTCCCCCCTTCTCTTGTCATTTTATCAGTAATC
>JBMNTV010000088.1:0-5074 GCA_050945915.1 Christensenellales bacterium | reverse complement strand
GTCGGCCGTATCGGCCGTGTGCTTGGACCCAAGGGACTCATGCCGAACCCCAAGTCCGGCACCGTCACCACGGAAATCGCCAAGGCCGTCAAGGATATCAAATCCGGTAAGGTCGAGTACCGCGTAGACAAGACCGCCATCATCCACGTTCCCGTGGGCAAGAAGAGCTTTGGTACTGAGAAGCTCGCGGAAAACATCAGGACTCTGATGGAAGCGGTCATCAAGGCAAAGCCCGCCGCCGCCAAGGGCACTTACCTCAAGAGCGTTGTCATAACCTCTACGATGGGCCCGGGCATCAAGATCAACCCCATCAAGTTCTAACGCTTGACAAGCGTTAATCGCTTGTACTATACTATCCTTCGTGAACTTCATATAGTTGCCACAGACAGCAGGTGCCGTTTGGCTTAAACCCTTTGGGGTGCCCGCCGAGGCGAACCATTTCCGCCGGTTTCCGGCGTGATCTTGCGCGCATTCGGCCCCTGCCATCATGGACAGGGGCTTTTCCTTGTCTTCTGTGATACTCGCATTTGCAAGGAGGTGAAACCATGGCAAACCAAGCTATCATCGCGGCAAAGGCCGCTCGTGTGGATGAGGTCGAAAAGAAGATCTCCGCTGCCCAGAGCGTAGTGCTGGTCGATTACCGCGGATACACCGTGGAACAGGACACCGAGCTGCGCGCCAACTTCCGCAAAGCCGGCGTCGAGTACGCCGTCATCAAAAACGGGATCCTGCAGCGTGCTGCCGAAAAAGCTGGCATCGACGCTTCGGTCAACGAGTTCTTCAAGGGCCCCACAGCTGTCGCCTTTGGCGTTAATGACGCTGTCGCCCCCGCTAAGATCATCAAGGATTTCATTAAAAAGACCAAGAAGGGCGCCATCAAGGGCGGTATCATCGACGGTAAAATCCAGAACACTGCTGCTATCGAAGCGCTGGCAGAGCTCCCGCCCAGGGAAGTTCTCATCGCCCGCATTTTCGGCAGCATGAACGCTCCCGTCACCAAACTGGCCGTCGCCCTCAACGCCATCAAAGAAAAGATGGAGTCCGGCGAAACTGCCGCAGAATAAGTCCCTGACCGGACGAACCAACATTTATTTCGGAGGATTATCATGAATAAGGAACAGTTTATCGAAGCCATTAAAGGCATGACTGTCCTCGAGCTGGCCGATCTGGTCAAGGCTCTTGAGGATGAGTTCGGCGTTTCCGCCGCCGCTCCCGTCGGCGCGGTTGCCGTTGGTGCTGCTGCCGCTCCCGCTGAGGAAGAAGCAGAAAAGACCGAATTCGACGTGATTCTGACCAGCGTCGGCGCAGAGAAGATCAAGGTCATCAAGGTCGTTCGCGAAGTGACCGGCCTCGGCCTGAAGGAAGCCAAGGAGCTTGTTGACGGTGCGCCCAAGCCCGTCAAGGAAGGCATCTCCAAGGAAGACGCCGAAAAGATCGCCGAATCTTTGAAGGGTGTCGGAGCAGAAGTCGAAATCAAGTAATTCCCTTTGGATGTTGCGGGGCCGTCGCGCCCCGCTTTCCTTTTTTATTGCGCGCCTTTGCTCCGTTAGGGTTGCAATTCTCGTCCAATCTGATATAATATCCTTCGGCTATGTGCCCGTAGCTCAGTTGGATAGAGTATCAGATTCCGACTCTGAAGGTCGCAGGTTCGACTCCTGTCGGGCACGCCATGTTGACAATTCATCAACGCTAGACAAGCCCGTTTCCACGGGCTTTTCTGGTACTCTGGCAATTTTTGGGCCTTTTCTTGCAAATGGCATTCCCAGCACAGGCAGCAAGAAGTATAATGAAGCCAACAACACAAAGCGGAGCGCCATTTTGAATAAGAATTTCAGCTATTTTCTTGAAGCCATTCCAAGGGAATTGTATGACAGAACAAAATCCCACATCTGCAGTTATGTGGCGATTTTCGAGCCCGAAGAATATGAGCTGGGGAAGGTCATCTGCGTCGATGATTATCATTTCCTGCTGTTTTTTTCGGAATCCCCCGACATGACGGTGGGCGGCCGCGAGTACAAGCTGAAAAAAGGCAATCTGTTGGCCATAGAGCCCTGGCAGGAGGTATATGGCTTCCCCTGTGAAAATAAAAAATTCGGAAAGTACATGCACATCGCAATTGATAAGGACTTTTTCCTGAGCATTGCGTCGGAAACGGTGCGGGAAGGACCTTTTTCGTTCCAGCACCCCCATGGCACATACAGCGCACAGTTGCTGGACCTGATCGGAAACTTTCAGCGCGAGTTGATGGATTACGGGGAAACCTATCCCTTAATGATCAAGAGCATTTGTACGCAGCTGGTTTTGCAGTTAATCCGCGACCTCAATCGAACATCGCCAGCCAGCAAGATCGGCAAAGAAAACAAGTATATCCGCGCGGCCATGGAACTGATGGAGAGTCATTACGATTCCAATATCAGCATCAACGAAATCTGCAGGCAGATCTACCTGAGCCCCTGCCATTTCAAACGGGTTTTCAAGGAACATACGGGGCAGACCCCCTATCAGTATCTGATGCGGATCCGCATCGAGAAATCAAAGGAGCTTCTCAGGGGTACCGATGATTCTGTTGAGGAAGTTGCACGGCGATGCGGCTTTGTCAACTCCGGCCATTTTGCTACGGTTTTCAAACGTCACACCAAACTGTCTCCCACGGATTTCAGAAAAAAGGCAGATCGATAGGAAAGATCCCTCGTTCATTTCGACACGATTTGAAACATCCGCGACCATTTTAGGAAAGTTGAAAACAAGGCTTCATGGTAACATATACTGGAAGGAAAGCGAAATCCTTCAAAAATCGGAGACTCGCGAAAGCAATGGTGCGTCCTTGCGCGCAAATTGCTCAGTCAAACGCCAAAAGCCTGTTTTTCTGTTCTCCCCGTTTCATAATCGCCCTCGTGAATAAGGCATGAAATGCGTCGTCTGTGTTGAAGCTGGAAGCTGATGGCATCAGCCCCTCCTTTTGTGATCCTTCCCGTCCTTCCCGGCCGCTTTGCGTAAGCGTTCGGCTCTTTGGACCGGGCAAAGGCAAAGCTCGGTGCAAAAGGGAATCCGCCAATCTGATTGAAAAGGGTGCTTATCATGAACAAATTGGTTGCATGGATCTGTTTCGTTGTGTTTCTGATTTCTTTGATCGTCGTTTCCGGGTGCGCCCCCGCCCCCGCCGCGGATTCCGGCTTTCCTGGCGGCGCTGATTCAAAAGCGCCGGATGCGCCTGCCCAAGGACCCGTTGAATGCAACTGGGTGCTCAAAGTGGATCACACCATCCCCGTCACAACGGACGGCCTGACGGTGAATTACACATTGGTCCTCATCGCGCAAAAGGTGGGCGGGACTGACGTCTACGGCACCTATGAAGGCGCGGCCTATATCGCCAGCGTGCTGGACGCTTCCAACCTGTCCAATGAGTTTTTTGAAGTAACCGGCGGTTTTGACTTGCAGGCATATGCCAACGACCTGAGCTTTGAACTGGTCCCGTACGATATTGAAGAGTATTCGCGGTATGGCATCGCGGAAGATGATATACCCCTTGCGCCGCTTGTTCGGTATGAGTCCATGGCGCTCCTTTCTCCGGAGATGACGGGCGGCGGCGTCCTCAATCCCTATGTTCTCGGGGACAATGTAACCGCAGGATACTACGACACCGCCTGCGGTACCGCGCCGGTTGCGATGAAAATCGTCGTCAACTCGGGCAAGGTGGAGGTGACCGTGCCGTCTCTGACTTATGAGAGTTTTAAAGGGCTGTTGCTCGGAGAGCCAGACGGCGATTTGTATCAAGAAGGGCTTGACAGGATCGAGAGTTTGATCGAGGACAGCGAATCGCAACAGGAAACGCCCGATGACGATGATACGGTGGGCGATACCGAGGGCATGGGCAGCATCCTGGGCACGATGGGATCGAATTTGGCGTTGCCCAGCTCCTTCCCTGTGGAGGATTTCCCGTTGACCGCCGACGCGGACATCATCAATGTCTATGAAAATGAGAACGGCAAGAATATTCGCATCATGTTCGGAACCAGTGAGTCCTATGAGGATCTCCTGGCGTACTACGCTCCCATCATCGATGAGCTGGAATCGAGGTACGATGTTGAGGGCGGCGTGATGTATATGGGATCTTCGGAAAAATATAAGAACATCATTCTGATGATTACAGAAGACCTGTCCAAGACCTATAAGAACATGGTCATGCTGGAAATTCTGAAAAAGTAATCCATCGGTCATTTGATGAACCCGGTCGTTTTATGAACATCAAACCCCAAGCAAACCTGTCGCTGTTGAAAAGCAGCGGTAGGTTTGTTGGTTTGCGCGGAACTATTTGTATACCCGATCAAACATCCGCCATCAACAAGGCGCTTTGCATTGGGGCTCGGATTTTTCGGATGGCAGTTTTCAGCGTGCCAAGCAAAAACATGGCCCGGCGCACCGGCCGATTGCCAATGCGGCTTGACGCGGCGCATCAAAGATGGCGGACTTAGAAGGGTACGAACCGGATTATGACATGTATCTTTGTGGGCGAAGCGCATACAATGTTTGTTTTGCGAAAAATGAGATAAGTTTTTGCGTTATTCATGCATGTTTGATTGTTCAGAGGATGGACAATTGGGTCACGATTCGTTATAATATTTTGGGACTACCTAATACCACAGATGGAGGCTGTCATGATTGATTTCTCGAAGATGACCAAAAAAGAACTGGGCAAATGCTTCGACTACGCTATTTTGCCGAAGGACACCACCGAAGATGTGATCCGTCGCGAGTGCAAAGTGGCCATTCAGTACAACGTCAAAGCGTTCTGCTTCTCGTCTTCGTATTGGACTCCCGTCGTGAAGGAAGAGCTGGAAGGAACCGACATTCAGATCGGTGCCGCCATCGGCTTCCCCTTCGGCCAGCAGTCCAACGCCGTCAAATGCTTCGAAACCGAGGAAGCCGTTCGCCTGGGCGCCACAGTGTTGGACAACTGCATGAACGTCGGCGACCTGAAGGACAAGAAGTATGACAAAGTCCTGCAGGATTTCAAGGACTATGTGAAGGCTGCCCAGGGCGTCGAGACCAAGATGATCCTCGACACTGCCTTCCT
>JBMNTV010000087.1:0-5298 GCA_050945915.1 Christensenellales bacterium | reverse complement strand
CATCTTGTCCATCAAAGCGAGGACGAATTGCATGATCGTGGTCTTTCCGGTGCCCGGTCCGCCGGTGACCACCATCACCCCGCAGTCCACGGCGGCCAGCACCGCCTGGCGCTGGGCCTCGTCCAACGCCTTGCCGGTGGCGCGCTCCAGGGCGGAAAGCTCCGCCGGCGCGTCGATGGGCATGCCCTTGCCGCTGGTGGCGGCCAAGTCGAGGAGCATATGGGCAATTTCGCTCTCAAAAGTCCAGAAAGCGGGAAGGAACACCATGTCCGCCCCCGAAATTCTGCGGGCGTACAGCTTGTGTTTGAGGATGAGATCAAAAAGCTGGTCTTCGACGAGACCTTCCTCGCAGCCCAGCATGTCCGCGGCAAAGGCGATCAACCGGTCCGTCGGCAGGCAGGTGTGCCCCCCGTCGGAAGCGGCCCGGGAAAGGGCGTACTGGATCCCCGCGGAAATCCGGAAGGGGGAATCAAAGGCGATGCCGACTTTCCGGGCGATGCGGTCTGCGGTGATGAAGCCGATGCCTTCGATGTCGTCCACCAGGGAATAGGGGTGCGTGGTGACGACGGAAAGGGTTTGCTCGCCATACTGCTTGTAGAGCTTGACGGCCTGGTTGGCGGTGATGCCATATTCCGAAAGGCCCATGACGACCTCGCGCATGGAGGATTGCAGGGCGAAGGATTCGCCGATCTCCATGGCGCGGTTCAAGGAAATGCCCTTGATTTCGGCAAGGCGTTCCGGCTCCTCCTCGATGATGCGCAGGGCGTCCTCGCCGAAGGCGCAGACGATGTTTCGCGCCGTCGCCTCCCGTACGCCCCGGATCAGCCCGCTGGCGAGATAGCGCTCGATGGCCTCCTCCCCCTCGGGGCGGTTCATCCGGACATACGAAAACTTGAACTGCCTGCCATAATCCCGGTGGTCCGTCCATTCTCCCGAAAGGGTGACGTCCATCCCCGGCGCGGCAGAGGGCGTGACGCCCACCGCGGTGACAAGGCCGTCGCCGCTTTCCACGGAGAGTTCCAGCACCGTCCAGCCGTTTTCGTCGTTCCTGAAAACAACTGCTTCAATGGTTCCCTTTAATGTTTCCATACCCGCATTATACGATGAATCCCATCCGTAAAGGAAGTATCTTTGCCAAATAGGTGTTTGCGTCTTTCCAGTCTGCTGCATGGGGAAGGGGGAACCGGAACGATCATTCCAAGCAGGAAATCCTGCGTTTGGTGAAAATTTCCTGGAAATTTGCCCCGGATCATCCAATTTTCACGCAAAAGCTGTGATCTGAACGCGTTTGCCGCTTTGCAAGACTGCATAAAATGATGTATACTATAGCCGTCTCATACAGGGAGACAAACATTGGCCCCTAAAAACGTTAGGAGGAAATCTGAAGATGAAAAAGCACCTTGCCATTCTTCTCGCGGTCATGATGTGCGCCGTGCTGTTTGCCGGTTGCCAGCAGCCCCCCGCCGACCCGAATGAAGGCGAAGTCACTCCCGGCGGCGAGCAGCCGGAAAGCGGTACCTATGAAATCGCGATGATCACCGACCTCGGTACCATCGATGACAAGTCCTTCAACCAGGGAACCTGGGAGGGGCTCAAGCAGTATGCCGACGATCACAACGTCACCTGCAAGTACTACAAGCCCACGGAGCAGTCCAACGACGCTTACCTCGCTGCCATTCAGCTGGCGGTGGACGGCGGAGCGAAAATCATTGCCACCCCGGGCTTCCTGTTCGAAGTTCCGATCTATCAGGCGCAGGATCTGTATCCCGACGTGAACTTCATCCTGGTGGACGGCAACCCCAATGATGGCGACTTTGCCAACGGCCCCACCTATCGCACGGAAAAGAACGTCGTGGGCATCACCTATGCCGAAGAGCAGTCCGGTTTCCTGGCTGGTTATGCCGCTGTGAAGGACGGCTACACCAAGCTTGGCTTCATGGGCGGCATGGCGGTTCCCGCGGTGATCCGCTTTGGCTATGGTTTCGTCCAGGGCGCGGATTACGCCGCTCAGGAACTCGGCATTTCCGGCATCGAAGTGAAGTACCACTACACCGGCGGATTTGACGCCACCCCCGAAGCCCAGTCCCTGGCCGCTTCCTGGTACAACAGCGGAACTGAGGTCATCTTTGCCTGCGGCGGCTCCGTTGGCAACTCCGTCTTTGCCGCTGCCGAAGCCAACAACGGCAAGGCCATCGGCGTGGACGTCGACCAGTCCGGCGAATCCGAGACCGTCATCACCTCCGCCATGAAGGGCCTTGGCGCTTCCGTGTATCAGACTCTGGAAGACTTTTATAACGGCAAGTTCCCCGGCGGCCAGTCCATCATCAAGGACGCTTCCAACGACGGCGTGGGCCTGCCCATGGAAACCTCCCGCTTCAACACCTTCAGCCAGGCGGATTACGACGCCATCTACGCGAAGCTGGTGGACGGCTCCGTCCAGATCGCCAAGGACACCGACGTTGCGTCGGCTGCCGAGCTGCCCCTGAGCGTTACCTCCGTCACCCTGGTGGACTAACGACTGACCCTTAACAAAAGCGCCTTCAGTGCGCATTGCGAAAATGGCGCGCGGAATTGCTCCGCGCGCCTTTTTTTGTTGTTTGCTTGCTGTTCAAGTATGGACGGGGAAGATTCGCTAATCCTGGGGTTCGGGGCCGAAAAATTCATCCACAGCGCCGCCCAGGATGTTGCCGATGCTCTCGTGGATGACGATATCCGCATCCCGGTCCGCCGGAGTGGGGGATTTGTTGATGATCGCGAGGGTTTTCCCGGAAAAGTAATGGACCAGTCCAGCGGCGGGATACACCGCCAGAGAAGTCCCGCCGATGATCAGCATTTCCGCCCCGGAAATGCGTCCGATCGCGCCCCGCAGCACGACGTCATCCAACCCTTCGCCATACAGCACCACGTCCGGCTTGATCACCCCGTTGCAGGCGTTGCATTTCGGCACCCCTTCGCTGTCGATAATATAGCGCAAAGGGAAGGCTTTTTTGCATTTTGTGCAAAAATTCCGATACACCGAGCCGTGCAGCTCAAAAACCTGGACGCTGCCCGCCGCCTGATGCAGATTGTCGATATTTTGGGTGACAACGCCGGTAAGCTTCCCCGCCTTTTCCAGTCGGGCGAGGGCCCTGTGCGCCCGGTTGGGCCGGGCGTTTTCATAGATCAGATACTTTTTGTAATAATCGTAGAATGTTTCCGTCTCGGTGTAAAAAAACGGGGCGGAAAGAATGGTTTCCGGCGGGTGACCGTACTCGCGGATCGTGTTGTATACTCCGGATTCGCTGCGGAAATCCGGTATGCCGCTTTCCGTGGATACGCCCGCGCCCCCCAGAAACACGATGGGGCTGTGCTTTCTCATCGCTTCGAGTAACGCATGATATTTGTCCATCCTTGGCCGCCTCCCATCCCAATCATTCTTCCAAAGTATCATCTTGCTCCTTACTGGTATTCGGCTTTTTATCGGCATTGTCCTGCAAGCGTTTCAAAATTCTTGAACAGAGCAGCTTGTCCGCCGCGGCTTCCAAACTGGTGAGGGTGACATACAAAAGGGCCAGTTCCTCTTGGGTAGCGCCTTCGCAGAGGGCTGCGCGAATCCGCTGCATACGGCCAGCCTGAACCTGGGCGAAGGTGGCCCTGTAATCGTTGACCAGCTTGATAAAGTGCCCATAGGCTTCCTCTTGCTCTGTTTCGCTGGGTTGGAGCGAAAGGGCGGTCTTGATTTCCTGAAAGGAAAGGGACTGTTTGAGAAAACATATGAACATCAGGGGGATCAGGTGCTCTTTGCCGTATTTGCGGTTATTCGGCCGGGGGATCAGCCCGTCCTTGACGTAATTGTTGACCATCGACTTGGTGATGATCCTTTCGTCGGCCGTACGCAGGGTGTCCCCCAGGCGCTCCTCCAGATAAGAGGTCATCTGCTCGACATAAAGCTCAAGATCGGGAAGCTGTTCGATGCTTAACAGGGGCGAGTTGGATATCGCATCAACCTCAGCAGCGATGATCGCTTCGGCGTTCATGACAAAGCCTCCATTATCGGCCGCGGATTTTGTTGCAATGGGCGGCCTGCTGTGTTATCATGTGCAAGTACATGGTTTTGAAAACTACGAATGATAGAGATAAGAACCACATAATATTTTCGCATAGATTTTCAGGAGAGTCAACATGAAAAACAGAGTTGCCATCGTCACCGATACCGGATGCGACATTCCGGATCATTTGGCAAAGGAACACGATATCCGCATCGTGCCTTTGCGGGTCTTGTGGAGGGGCAGGGATTTTCGGGACAGGTACGAGGTCAAAAGCTCGGAAATCTTCAAAATGATGGACGAGGAGATTCCCACGACCTCCCTTCCCAACCAGGAGGATTTCCTGACTGTGATGGATCAGCTGGCGGACGAGGGCTGGACGCAGGCATTGTTCATTACCATTTCCTCCTGTGTTTCCGGAACTTACAACGCCGTGCGCCTTTGGGCGGAAGAATATGAGAGGATGAAGGTGACTGTGCTGGATTCCAAAGCCCTGACGATGGCCCAGGGCGGCATGGCCATCGAGGCGGCAAAGGTGGCCAAAGCTGGCGGGAGTCTGGAGGAGGTCGTAAAAAGGGCGCAGGAAATCCGCAGCAGGGTAGAGGCCTTTTTCGTTGTGCGGACCCTGGAGTACTTGAAAAAAGGCGGCCGCATCAGCGCCATCGAGGGCACTCTGGGCAGTCTTTTGCACATCCGGCCGGTGATCGTCCTGGAGGATTCCGGAACCTTTACATCCGCGGTGAAAGCCAAGGGCTTCAAGCGCACCGTGGGCGTGATGATGGACCAGGCGAGGCAGAAATTCTCCGGAAAGCGGATTCACCTTACCGCGGTTCACTGCGAAAACGAAGAGGGCGCAAAGCAGCTTGCGGAGGAGGTCCGTACCTTTGCGGATGTGGCGGAATGCTTTGTCATCCAGCTCAACCCCACCATGGCGGTGCATACCGGAAGGGGTCTGCTCGGCCTTGTGTCTTACGAACTGGATTGAACCCTTTTGGAGCATCCGGGCGATAGAGTAAAAAGTTAACCCAATGCCCCGCATTTTTGGCGGGGCATTGATTTTGATCGAAAAAGCTCAAAAACGTTTCTTCAAAATGGAAATGAGAAATGTTATAATAAATAAACCCAAAAAGAGGCTTCAAAGCAAAACAAAGCAGCCGGAGCAATGAACCGTCCCTGTGATGGCTAATCTTTACACCCGGTGCCTTTGCGGCCTTCGTCAGTTGCGGGAATAGCGCTTTTCCCTGTAAAAAGTAAGTGAAACGGCGTCCAAGGA
>JBMNTV010000086.1:0-5462 GCA_050945915.1 Christensenellales bacterium | reverse complement strand
CACGGCCGCCGTGCAGAAAACCGGGGTCAAAGAGGCGGTGAGTATGCCCAGTCTGATGCCGGTGGTCAGCTCTTCGGGGGTGAACTCCTCGCCTTCGAAGTATTTTTCCATCAGCTCTTCGGAGCTTTCGGCAGCCGATTCCACCAGGATGGAGCGGTAATGATCCACCTCGGTCTCAAGGTTTTCGGGGATGGGAACGACTTTATTTTGTTTGGGGTCGAATTCGATGGCTTCCTGCGAGACGACGTCCACATAGCCGACGAACTTGCCCCCCTTCATGATGGGGATCTGAAGCGGAACCACCGAAGGGCCGAACTGCTCGCGCAGTGCGTCGAACACCTTTTCAAAGTTGGCGTTTTCCGTGTCCATCCTGTTGACGACAAATGCCCGGGGGAGTTCCCTGTCCTTGCAAAGCTTGAAGGCTTTTTCGGCACCGACGGTAACCCCGGAAACCGCGCCAACGACGATGATGGCTGCGTCCGCGACGGAAAGCGTGCTCAGAACCTCGCCTTCGAAGTCGAAATAGCCGGGCGCATCGATCACGTTGATCTTGTGGCCGTTCCATTCGACGGGCGCCAAAGCCGATCCAATGGAAATTTGGCGTTTGGTTTCTTCGGGATCATAGTCTGTGGTGGCGGTGCCGGCGTCCACGCTGCCCATGCGGCTGATCGCGCCGGAGGTGAACAGCATGGCTTCGGTAAGGGTCGTTTTACCCTCGCCGCCGTGGCCGATCATGCCCACATTGCGAATTTGCTTGGTTGAGTAGGTCTTCATATGCTGGATTCCCCCTGTTTATGATGCTAAATCGAATATGATATTTCACGACATGACATGCGCAATCAACATTCTCATGTCTACTATGCGCCTTTACTATAATAACAGTCCAACGGAGTTCTGTAAACCAAAAAAACCTTCAAAAGCCAGATGCGCGCTGCGTTCCCTCCCATTACCTGCAAAATATCAAGGCGAAAAAGCCAAAATATCGTCCTTTTCCCTCTGAGAAACCTGGTTTCCGGATGACTTCTTGTTATTGCACACAGTATGGGAAGCCTTGATCTTGCATTTTGGGCAACAGAAAAGCCGGGGCAAAAAGCACCCGGCAAAAACAGCATCAACGGATTGCAAAATGGGGTTACAGGTTCGACCTGCTGAGGATATCCCTGTGCTCCTCCTCGCAGTCCTCGCGGTAGCGATCCATCATTTCCCTGAACAGCTCGGCGGTGGTGGGCGGCGTATAGGTGATGGCGTTTGCGCCGGCTTCGATGGTGCGCTTGATCGAATCCGGAGTGGAGCCTCCGGTGGCGATGATGGGAACATCCGGGAATTTTTTGCGAATGGATTCGACGATATAGGGCGTTCTCGCCGCGCCGGAGACATTCAGAATCGAAGCACCGGCTTTCAGTCTGGACGCAATGTCCGTATACTCGGAAACGACGGTGATCACGATGGGAATATCCACCACTTCGGCAAGCTTCACCAGCGTTTCATTGGGCGTGGGCGCGTTCAGCACCACCCCGATGGCGCCCTGGAACTCGGCGTCCTGGGCGAGGTTGACCACCCGCTTCCCCTTTGTGGTGCCGCCACCCACTCCGCAGAACACCGGCATTTCCGCCGCCATGATGATCGAGTGGGTGATGGCGGGCTGGGGCGTGAAGGGATACACCGCGATCACAGCGTCAGTGTTGATGTTTCGGATGATAGCCACGTCCGTCGAAAAGACAAGGGATTTGATGAGCTTGCCAAAAATGCTGATGCCACTGACCATATTCAGTTCGGGCGGCACGATGATCATGTGCTTCCTGAGCTGCCCAGTGTATACGGGGACGTTTTGCTTCATTCGCATTCCTCCTGTTTATGAATCAACCGCATTTGCTGTATCCGCAGTTCCTGCAGACGACGCATCCTCCCTCGTGCTCCATGAGTACGCCGCATTCGGGGCATTCGCCGTTGAGCTTCCTCTCAACGCTCAGTCCCTCGACGGCAAAGCAGCACTCCTGCCCCTCCGGCAGGTCGATCAAGGCCACTTCCGGCTCCTGCTCCGCCTTGGAGCCTGTTTTGGCGTCCGTTTGATGATAGCTGCCGAAATGCTGCTCCTTTGCGACCTTTTCGATGACCTTGCCGATGGCGTCCGGACAGGAAAGGACAGTCAGGCCCTTTTCGCGCATCTGACGCAGGGTTGAATGGCAGCGGATGCCCTTCAGCTGGCCGACGATCTCGTCCACCTCCATCCCGGAACGGAGGGCGATGGAAATCAGCCTGCTCGCCGCTTCGGACTGGGAGGGGCAGCCGCCCGCGCGGCCCAGGTTCGCGAAAACTTCGCAGATGCCCTGATCGTCGTAATTGACGGTGACGTACAGGTTCCCGCAGCCGATGCGGATCTTTTCGGTGATTCCCCGGGTTATGGCGGGACGTTCGCGGGGCACGATGCGTTGGGGGGCATTGGGATCTTGCCCGGGTTCCTCCTTGCGGTTGACGGCTCCGATGTTCAACACCTGGGAGTCGCGGCTGCCATCCCGGTAAATCGTGACGCCTTTGCAGCCCGATTCATAGGCCAGCATGAAGGCTTCGCGCACGTCCTCCGGCGTGGCGCTATTCACAAAGTTGACGGTTTTGGATACCGCATTGTCCGTATAGCGCTGGAAGGCGGCCTGCATGTCGATATGGGCGGCGGGGCTGATGTCATGGGCGGTGACGAAGACCCGACGGATGCTTTGCGGGATCTCGTTCATGTGGGCCAAAGTGCCTTCCCTGGCGATTTTGTGCATCAGTTCGGGGGAATAGATGCCCGCCTCTTTTGCCACCTGTTCAAACACGGGGTTGACTTCCGGCAGCTCGTCATCGTCCATCACGTTGCGCACGAAGCTGATGGCAAACAGAGGTTCGATCCCGCTGGACGCGCCGCAAATGATGGAGATGGTGCCCGTGGGGGCGATGGTGGTGGTGGTGGCGTTCCGCATGGGTTTGCCCCGCTTTTCCCAAACGCTGCCTTCCCAGGCGGGGAACACGCCCCGTTCCTGGGCGAGCTGCCTGGACATCCTGCGGGAACGCGCCTGGATAAAGCCCATCACCTTTTCCGCCATGGCCACGCCTTCCGGCGAATCATATGGAATGCCGAGTTTGAACAGCATATCCGCAAACCCCATCACGCCAAGGCCGATCTTCCTCGTCATCAGGGTACTTTCCTCGATTTGAGGGAGGGGGTATTTGTTGATCTCGATCACATCGTCCAAAAATCGGACGGCAAGGTCGGTGATCCTGCCCAGTTCGTCGTAGTCCACCTCTGGGCGCCCGTTTTTGCTCACCACCACCGCGTTGAGGTTGATCGAGCCCAGGTTGCAGGATTCATAGGGCAAAAGGGGCTGCTCTCCGCAGGGGTTGGTGGACTCGATTTCGCCCAGATGGGGAACGGGATTGTCCCGGTTGATGCGGTCCAGAAAGATGATCCCCGGCTCGCCGTTTCGCCAGGCGGAATCCACCAGTTTGGCGAACACTTCCGCCGCCTTCAGCTTTCCGACAGGCTCCTTGGTGCGGGGTTCGATCAGTTCGTAATCCCCGCCGGACTTCACGGCGGCCATGAAGGATTCCGTCAGCCCGACGCTGATGTTGAAATTCGTGATGTCTGAATTGCCCCTCTTGCAGTCGATAAAGCGTAGGATGTCCGGGTGGTCCACCCGCAAAATACCCATGTTCGCGCCCCGGCGGGTTCCGCCCTGCTTGACGGCCTCCGTCGCGGCATTAAAAACGCGCATAAAGCTGACGGGGCCGGAAGCCACGCCGCCTGTGGAACGGACTGCCGAACCCTCCGGCCGCAGTCTGGAAAAAGAAAAACCCGTTCCGCCGCCGGATTTGTGAATCAGCGCCGCGTTTTTGACGGAATCGAAGATCTCTTCCATCGAATCGCCCACGGGCAGCACAAAGCAGGCGGAAAGCTGGCCCAAGGGCTTCCCGGCGTTCATCAGGGTGGGAGAGTTGGGCATGAACTTCAGCTCGTCCATCAGGGAAAAGAAGGCCTCTTCCCACATCGCGCAGTCTGCCGAAGGGTCGAACTTCGCTTCCGCTGCGGCTACGCTTTTTGCCACGCGGCGGAACATCCCTTCCGCGTCTTCGATGAGGTTGCCATGCTCGTCTTTGGAAAAGTAGCGACGTTCGAGTACTTTTATCGCATTTGGCGACAGCTTTGCCATATTGCATTATCCTCTCAAAAATATGATAACAACGGTACATATAGTGCGCGGTCGAACAAACAGCGCAACATCTAGTATTTTTTATTTTAGCACCGGATCCTGCATTGAGCAAGAAAACGCTCGAAAAATTATAGCACACGCACTGAGAGCCGCCGTCTGATCGTTATCCTCTGACATGCTCTTTTCTCCGCCATCCGCAAAAGCAAAAAAGCGCCCGAAGGCGCAAAGTAAGAAAGCGTTCGATGATGATCGATTTGGCACAATCCAGGCGCGCCGACGCGCTCAAAGCTCATGCACTGCCATGGGTTCGTCAATCAAGGGATCGTAAAAGGCGTAGCCGTTTTTCCTGGCTTTTTTGACGCGATACAGCGCCATATCCGCCCTTTTGTAGAGTCGATAGAAGCACTTGCAGGATTCCGAGCACATGGCAATGCCCACGCTGACGCTCAGTTTCCACCCGGGGGTGTTGCCCAGGCGGATGGAGTTCAGCTCGAAGAACAGGCGGCTCAAAATGTCGGCCAGGCTGTCGCTTCCTTCGGAGTTGCTGTAAAACACCATGAACTCGTCGCCCCCAGTGCGGCCGACGATGTCCCCATCCGCGTGAAAATACTTTTTCAACAGGCTTGCCAAATGCTTGATCGCCTGGTCACCTTCGGTATGGCCCAGGTTGTCGTTGATTTCCTTGAGATTGTCCATATCCGCCACCAGCAGGGCGCAATTGTTTCCGCACATCTTGAGGGCGTGGACGATTTTGGCTTCTGTGGTCGCTCTGTTATACAGCCCGGACATTTCGTCGAGCTGGGACTTCAGCTTCAGGATTTCTTCCTTTCGCTTTTGCGAATCGATATTGGTCAACCTGCCGACGATGCGCTTCTTCCTTCCGTCCGAACCCATCAGGCTGATGATGTGCATCGCGAACCATACCGCTGTGCCGTCCCTGTTGACCAGCCGAATCTCCCCTTCCACATTTTCGCCGTTTTGGAAAAGGGACTTCAGCATTTCCAAATAGCGCTCCCGGTCCTCAAAATAAACGATCTCAGCATTGATAAACCTGTCAAAGGTCATGCAGTCTCCGAAATATCCGTTTCCCCGCTCCCCGAAATAACAGGACCTGGTGACGGGGTCCAGCTCAAACACGATATCCTGGGAGGCCTTGAGGATGGCATTATATCTCGACTCGTTCCATTCGAGTTGCGCCTTTCTGATGATGCTGGTCATCCTGGTATTGATATTGTAATACGCGATGCCGATGCCGACGAAGCACATGGTGATGCCGTT
>JBMNTV010000085.1:0-6084 GCA_050945915.1 Christensenellales bacterium | reverse complement strand
ATGAGAAGCTGCGTTCTTCGTTATTCATGTTCTGATTATACTGCAAAAATGGCCAGTCTGCCATCAAATGGCAGCGCTTCATTCCAAAGATTTGGGATTCCAGGCCGCATCACCGCAATCTTGCCGGCTTCCCAAAAACACAAAGCGCCCAACAGGTTGAGCGTCTTGTTTGATTAGAACTTTTTGGGGGCAAAGCCGACTTTCCGATAGACCTTGTTCAGCGTGCGATACGCCGTCTTGGCGGCCCTTGCGGCGCCCTGCTCCATCACCTTCGTCAAATAGTCCTTGTCCTTGATGAAGCGGTGATACCTTTCCTGCAGCGGCTGCAGAACGGAGATCACAGCGTCCGCGCAGGCGGCTTTGAGTTCGCCGTAGCCCTTGCCCTCGAAGTCCGCGAGGGCGCTTTCCATCGTCACGTTGGCGCAGGCGCAATACATCGAAAGCAGGTTGGAAACGCCGGGCTTGCTTTCGGGATCGAAGGCGATCCGCCCGTCCGAGTCGGTCACCGCCCGCTTGATCTTCCTCACGATGGCGTCCGGCGGGTCCAGCAGGGAGATGTACGCATTCTCGTTTTCGTCGGATTTGGACATCTTTGCCGTCGGCTCCTGCAGAGACATAATCCGCGCCCCGACTTTGGGGATATACGGCTCGGGGATGGTGAACACATCGCCATACAGATTGTTGAAACGCTGAGCGATATCCCGGCAGATTTCCAAGTGCTGTTTCTGGTCTGCGCCAATGGGGACGAGATCGGTCTGATACAGCAGAATGTCCCCCGCCATCAAAACGGGATAGGTAAAAAGACCGGCATTGATATTGTCCCCATGCCTTGCGGATTTGTCCTTGAACTGGGTCATGCGGTTCAGTTCGCCCATATAGGTGTAACAGTTCAGCACCCAGGCCAGTTCGGCGTGAGCAGAAACATGGGACTGCATGAACAGCGTGGATTTTTCCGGCGAAAGCCCGGCGGCAAGATAGATCGCAAGGATGGATGCGCAGCGTTTGCGCAAAGCGGCAGGGTCCTGCCGCAAGGTGATCGAGTGAAGGTCGACGACGCAGTAATAGCAGTCGTAATCGTCCTCCAGCGCGACGAAATTCCTCAGCGCGCCGATGTAGTTGCCCAGCGTCAGGATGCCCGAGGGCTGAATTCCCGAGAAGATCACCGGGCGCTTTTCGTTGGCTGCCTGCTCCATAAGGGGAACCTCCAAATCAATGATATTGAAAAAACCTGGGAAATCGTTTCCTTCAGGACCAGCCCTTTAAGGCGGCAAACAGGGCCTTGTCCATTTCGCCCTTGTCGCAGGATTCCTGGAAACGCACTGGGGATTCACGAAGGGCGAGAATCTGCTGGGGGATGGCCGTCTTGGTGCACTTGGAAAGGGCCGCCGCCGCTTCAAAGCCATCCTGCGGAGGCTCCTCTTTCGGATTGATGGCGGCAAGGACGTCCTGAGGGAATTTGTACGGGCTGGCGGTGGACAACAGGACAGTGACCGTTTGATCCTTCGCCTTGTCATATACCGCCTGGGCGACGGCGGTGTGGGTGTCGATCACGATGCCCGTCCTTTCGAACACAGCGGAAAGGGCGGCAAACGCCTCCTCCTCGCTGGCGCAGCCTGCGGAGAAATCCTCGGCGATCCTATTCCTGATATCTTCGCCGACATCGTACCGCCCTTCCTTTTTTAAAGCCTCCATCCAGCGGGAGACGGCAGCGGCATCCCTGCCCGAAGCCTCAAACAACAGCCGTTCCAAATTAGAGGAAATCAAAATATCCATGGAAGGCGAACTGGTCTTCGCGAAGGCGCGATTCCTGTCATATACGCCGGTTTCAAAGAAGTCCGTCAGCACCCTGTTCGCGTTGGAAGCGCACACCAGCTTCCGAACAGGCAAGCCCATCCGCTTTGCGTAATAGCCGGCGAGAATGTCACCGAAATTGCCGGTGGGCACGACGAAGTCGATTCCTTCGCCAGGGCGGATCGCTCCTTTTTCGGCCAGGACGGAATACGCCCAGAAGTAATAAGCGATCTGCGGAACCAGCCTGCCCCAGTTGATGGAGTTGGCGCTGGACAGCCTGTATCCCGCTTCTTTCAGCTTTTTGGCGATATCCGCGCTGGCGAAAATGCCCTTGACGCCGGTCTGGGCATCGTCAAAATTGCCACGGACGGCGCAGACTGCGACATTTTCGCCTTTTTGGGTGGTCATCTGGAGCTTCTGCATGTCCGCCACACCGTCTTCGGGATAAAAAACGAGGATGGCGGTGCCGGGAACGTCCGAAAACCCTTCCAGGGCGGCTTTTCCCGTGTCTCCGCTGGTGGCCACCAGGATCAGCACCCGGTCCTTTTCGCCGGTTTTTGCGATGGATGCCGCCATCAGCCTGGGCAGCATCTGCAGCGCCATATCCTTGAAGGCCAGGGTCGGCCCGTGGTAAAGCTCCATGATATGCTCTCCGTCCCCCACGTCCGTCAGGGGAACGACGGCGGGATCGTCAAAGCCCGCATAGGCCTCCGTCGTCATCTTCAAAAGCTCTTCCTGGGAAAAATCCGTCAAAAACCTGCCCATCACGGCAGCGGCGCACGCCGCGTACCCCTTCGGGGCATAGGACAGCGTCTCCTCCAGGCTGACGTTCGGAAAGCTCTCCGGAACGAAAAGCCCGCCCTCTGCCGAAATGCCCTGGACGATGGCCTCCGCCGAAGATACGGAGAGGGATGAATCTCTTGTGCTGATATATCTCATAGGGCCCCCTTGTGAACAGTATTATCCATATCTCACTGAATCAGCATTCAGTTACTTCTTTGGTTTGCCTTCCTCGTCAAACTCCTTGCGCAGCCTGGCCTCGGCGACAATAATCGGCACAAAGAGGGCGATCGACTGCACCAGAGTGCAATACAGCGCTGCGGTCTTCAGCCCTTCGTCGGACGCGACGGACATCGCCGCGACAATCGCCGCCGCAGTGCCAAGAAGCAGGATCGCTCCCGTCCATAGCGCCAGCTTTGCAAAATAGCGATGGGCAAAATCCCAAGCCTGCTGGGAGGCAGTAGATCTGCGCGTCCTGTATCCATACGCCCAGTTGATCTTCCTTGGCGGGCGCTTTTTCCAAAGCAGTCCGATTCCCAGGAAAACAAGGGGGATCAAAAGCATCGCCAGAACCAGAAACGCCATGAAATCCGTCCTCCCTTCGGGTTTTTGACTCGCCCGTCGACGGGGCTGTGCCGAGGGCGGCATCTCATTATCATTTAATTATAGCAAAGCGGGCAGGTCTTCGCCACCGTTTTGCCGGCGGGGTGCAGCATATAAACAAAAGAGGCTTTCGGGCAAGCCCGTCAGCCTCTCATTGCTGTCGATTCCAGCGAAAGCGCACCTTGTAAGATGCGGCCTTTGGCGAGATTCGATGCCCCGCAAACGCTTACGCGTTGTCCACCTGATACATATAGGCGAGGAGGTCAACGAGCTTGTTGGAATAACCCCACTCGTTGTCATACCAGGAAACGACCTTGACGAAGTGCTCGTTCAGGGCAATACCTGCATCCGCGTCAAAGATGGAGATGCGGGGATCATGGATGAAGTCGGAGGAAACAACCGTGTCCTCGGTATAACCCAGAATGCCCTTCAGCTCGCCTTCGGAGGCTTCCTTCATGGCCTTGCAGATGTCCTCATACTTGACGGCCTTTTCCAGGCGGCAGGTCAGGTCAACCACGGAACCGGTGAGGGTGGGTACGCGGAAGGACATGCCCGTCAGCTTGCCGTTCAGGGCAGGATAAACCTTGCCAACGGCCTTTGCCGCGCCGGTGGAGCTGGGGATGATGTTGAAGCAGGCAGCGCGGCCACCGCGCCAGTCCTTCCTGGTGGCGGCGTCAACCACCTTCTGGGTGCCGGTAACGGCGTGGATGGTGGACATGAGGCCTTCGATGATGCCAAAGTTCTCATGCAGAACCTTTGCGATGGGCGCTAGGCAGTTGGTGGTGCAGGAGGCGTTGGACACGATGTTCATGTCCTTGTTGTAGGTATCCAGGTTCACGCCGCAGACGAACATGGGCGCATCCTTGCTGGGAGCGGAGATGACGACCTTCTTCGCGCCGCCCTTCAAGTGGGCCGCGGCCTTGTCCATGGTGGTGAACACGCCGGTGGACTCAATGATGTATTCCGCGCCATCGTCGCCCCACGGAATCTCTTCCGGGTTCATGCAGCTGTAAACGTTGATCTTTTTGCCATTGACGACCAGCTTGCCATCCTCAACGGCGACGGTTCCTTCGAACCTGCCCTGGATAGAGTCGTACTTGAGCATATAAGCCATATAATCGACGTCGATGAACGGGTCGTTGATGGCAACCACGTCAATGTCGCTCCTGGTGGTGGTAACGCGGAAGGCGAGGCGGCCGATGCGGCCAAAACCATTGATACCAACCTTGATCATTGCTGTATCCTCCAATTTAATATAACATTTGTGACAGTTGCAGCTTCGTCCTGGACCAGACCAGCTTCAAGCACATTATAAAACAAGAAGAATTCCCATGCAAGGGAAAAACATGAAATAATGGCGAAGCGCTATTATCTCATCGTACTCCTTCTCGTTACAATTCTAACGCAAAGGAGCCCCAATTGCAATACCGAATTGCCTTTCCTGCAGATTTTTGTGGGTTTTTTGACAAGCGCCGCTGCCCCGCCGGAATCAGACGAGGTTTTCCGGGTTCAGGCAGGCGAGCTCATCGGTGACGAAGCGGCCGTCTTTGCGGATCAATACATCGTCAAACCAGATTTCGCCACCGCCCCATTCGGGAGTCTGAATGAGAACCAGGTCCCAATGCACGGCGGACTTGTTGCCATTGGGGGCTTCGTCGTAGGAGGAGCCAGGCGTAAAGTGGATCGACCCAGCGATCTTTTCGTCAAAAAGGATGTCCTTCATCGGCTTTGTGATGTAGGGGTTCACGCCGATGGCGAACTCGCCGACATAGCGGGCGCCCTCGTCCGTATCGAACACCTTGTTGATCCTTTCGGTGTCGTTGGCGGTGGCTTCTATTATCTTGCCATCTTTGAACTTCAGGCATACGTTTTCATAAACAAATCCGTCCCTGGGGGAGGGGGTATTGTAGGTGATCACGCCATTGACGCTGTCCTTGACCGGGGCGGTAAAGATCTCTCCGTCCGGAAGGTTCATCTCTCCCGCGCAGGGTATCGCCGGGATGCCCTTGATCGAGAAGGTCAAATCGGTGCCCGGGCCGGTGATGCGCACCTTGTCCGTCCGCTCCATCAGCTCTTTTAGCTTGAGCATGGCCGCGTACATCCTGGAATAGTCAAGGCAACACACATTGAAGAAGTAGTCCTCAAAGGCGGCGGTGGACATGTTCGCCTGCTGGGCCATGGAGGGCGTGGGATAGCGCATCACCACCCACTTGGTTTTGGGGACCCTGATCTTGCCGTGGACGGGCTCGCTGTACAGCCGGTTATAAAGATCCATCTTTTCTGAGGGAACATCGCACAGTTCCGTCAGGTTGTCTCCGGCGCGAATGCCGCAAAACGCCTGCATCTTGCTCATCAGGGCCGCGTCGGTTTCCGCCATGAGCTTCAGCTGCTCCTCTGTGGCGTTCATCAAGAGTTCACGCTGCAACCTTGTGTCCATCTTCCAGACAAAAGGCACGCCCCCCACCCTGTAAGTCTCCTGAATCAGAGCGATGGTCAGCGCGTCCACCGGGCCGACAGCCTGGATGAGGAAGTTTTCGCCGGGTTGAACTTTGCAGGAATAGTTGACAATAATCGAAGCAAGTTTTTTAATGCGCGGTTCATTCGAGAACATCTATGAATAGCCTCCTCTTTCGTTGTAAACCCATTTAAACCTATTTTCCACTTCGCCGTCAATGCGAATCCTTCTCATGGGTGTTTCGTTGATGTATCGGCAGGCACCGCCGACAGGACAGACTTTTTCAAGGCGGGATGTTATCTGGTCTTCATGTGCGACCCGCGCCCGCCCTTTCATCATTTCTGGTCATCCGCATTTATCGCCCGTGCGATTTCTGCATACAGTGTTTCCTTCATGTTACTATGCGCATTTTGATGGTCGTTCAACCGCTGTCTGCACCATCTTTGGGGAAGCGC
>JBMNTV010000084.1:0-6192 GCA_050945915.1 Christensenellales bacterium | reverse complement strand
CAAACCGTATTTCAATCCACGCTCCCGCGGGGGGAGCGACCTTCGCCCCATATAAGCGACTGCACAAGTTCTTTATTTCAATCCACGCTCCCGCGGGGGGAGCGACACGGGGCATATTTCAGAGCAACTGTTGTCGCTGTCATTTCAATCCACGCTCCCGCGGGGGGAGCGACTCACAAAGCTTCCCAATCCCTCCTCGTTGCCTACATTTCAATCCACGCTCCCGCGGGGGGAGCGACGCCAACGCCAACTCGTACGCGTCGCTGTCACGTTATTTCAATCCACGCTCCCGCGGGGGGGAGCGACGTGCCAGCGGCATGGGCTGGTCGTGCCCGCTGCGATTTCAATCCACGCTCCCGCGCACAAAGCGATCCGCCAAAACGGGTCGTAACTCCTCCATGATATCCAAGGCAAGGGACATCCGGCCCGGCCTGTCCCTGTGCAAAAAACCGGCGTAAGGGTCCAGCCCGGCAGCATACAGCGCTGCGCCGCATTCGTGGGCAAGTAGCGCGTAGCAAAAGGAGAGCAGGGCATTCACTCGATCCAGCGGCGGTCTTTTGCTGCGGCCTTTGAAGCGAAAGCCCTCTTCGTCCGAAAGGATCAGTTCGTTTAAGGTGGAAAAGTAAACGTTGGCAGCCTCGCCCTCCCGCCCGCGGACGCTGTTCAGCTCGTCCGTCGCTACCACCTTTTTTGCGGCGTTTTTCAGAAACTTCGAAGCACGGCAAAGCTTTTCGACATCAACGCGAAGGGCGTGATCCCTCCTTGCCCTGTCGATCAGCCCGCGGCAGTTGAAAATCTTGCCCGCCACCATGTTTCTGGCGATCTTTGCGCTTTTGTCCGGGTCGTCGCTGATTCTGTACTGGGCTTTCCTGGTCAGGATGCTGCCCTGTTCCGGTCCCGTCACCCTGCCCAAAAACCGCCCGTTTGGGCTGATGTAGCTGATCGCGATGTTTCTTTGCATGCATTCCCCCACAAGGGCGGGGCTGGCGCCCGCATAATTGAACGCGACAATGCCCTCGATGTTGTGCAGCGGCCTTCTGGCGGCAAACTCGCCGTCCAGGATGACGACCAGGTTTTCACCATCCAGCCCGAGGTAAGCGTCCTTTGCGGTCACATACAGCGTGTTGCAGAGCCTACGCATCGCCAGCCTCCCCAATGTGCGAAAAAATGTATTCAGCGCTTTTGTCCTGTAGCTCTGGAAGACAGACTGCCGCAAGGGAGCACCCGCCGCAGCCCCTCTTCTTCGCGGGTTTGGGAATGCTCTTGCTCGCAAGAATCGCGCGCATCCCCTTGATGCAGGCAAGGACCTTCTGGCGAAGCACGTCATCCAGGGCAACGGCAGCCCGGCGCTTGGGTTCGCCATAATAGACGAAGGCTTCATCGATCCTGCAGCAGAGCATTTCCTCAAGACACAAGCCTTGGGCGCAAAGCTGCAGGCTGTCCGCCTCTTTGAAAAGACCTTTGCCCTTTTTGTACTCCACAGGAACCGGGTTGAATCGCCCGTCCCTCCCGAAAATCGAGACGCCCTTGGGATCCTCAACGAATTCCACGACGTCGCACACGCCGGCAATCCCCAGTTCCCGGGAACATACCGAGAGCCGTCGAACGGTGAGGGTTTTTCCCCGCTCTTCCGCCCGGATCCCCGCATGGGCGTTTTCGTGGAACTGGCTGCCCAGCACCGTGTGCAGATTGTCCTCCCACCGGTCTTCCAGGGTCATCAGCGCCCACTGGCGGGGGCAAAAGGCGTATTTCTGGATTCCGGACAAGTTCAGGACGACGTGGGGCTCGTCCTCACTGCCCCTCCCACACATCGGGAGTAAGCCCCTCTAAAGGATCGATAACGATGTCGTACTCCTCAAAGCTGGCGGGGTTTTTGGATTTGGGAACCAGCCGGACCGAACGGTGCACCTTTGCGGAAGGATAATCCCCGGATTTGCAGCTGTGTTCCCACCAGATGACCCTGCGCACTTCCATGCTGCCCTCGGGGCGGGCGGAGGAAGCGTCGTTTTCAAACAGGGTGATGAGGGCCTGCTTGAGTTTTTGCGCGTCTTCGTCCGAAAAACCCGTCTTTTCCGCCAGCTGGCAGTTGATGCTGCCGTTGAAGCGGTAAACGCCAAAGCCGATCCTGTGCTTGGTGCCCATGGTGTCGGAAGAACGCTTGTCTCCCGACTCGCTGTTGACGCTCTTGGTGATCTGGATGCTCTCGATCTCTATAGGATTCGCGCTGATGGCCGGGTGGATGGAGACCGGGCCGCGCACACCGACGGACACGCCGTCGCCGGTTCCGCCCCCGCTAAAGGCAAAGACCTGGCCAAACGCCCGCACGTCGTACCACAGCTTGCAGGCCCGGGTCTGATAGGCCGTTCTGTCGCCTCCCCACAGTTCCTGTTGCCCTTGCGCCCTGGCGCGCAGGCTGTCAAACCCGTCGTCGCACCGGTCGTCGGACTGGACGAAGATGCGCTCGCCCATGTCCTGCAATCTGTTTCTCAGCTTGCGCTTGATGCACACGTCGCTGACCTCGCCAAATCCGTCGCTGGTCTCCCTGGGGCGGTTGCCGTTCAATGGATCGCCGTTGGGGTTGGCGTTTTTGACCGTGAAAATCACCGTAAAGTCAATTTTTTTGGAAAGGGCGCTCATTCGTTGTTCTCCTCGTATTCGTTCGAAATGGGTTCATCTTCCGTATCCGGGCTGTGCCCGTTGTTCTTCTTCCTGTACCGCTTGTTCAGTTCATCCAGCTGGCTCATGTATCCCAGCACAAAGCACTCATTCAGCGGCTCGTCGGTAAAATCGCCGCGCGTTCCGCCTTCGCCCTGACCTTTCAGGCGGATGGCGATGGCGCCAAGTTCCGCCATGAGATCGCTGTTCACCAGATTTCCGCGGCGAAGGTACGGGAGCAGCTTATCGTCCAGGATGCCCGCTGTGCTGGCGGGATGGGTACGGAAGCGGGACCGGAGGCGGAGGGCGTTGGTGTCCCGCTTGTCCTTCATGCGCCACAAGACCAGCTGCTCCATGTAGTGGTAATAGGCCCACATCCGGCCGAACAGATAGGACCGCTCGTCCTGCTTTTCGTTCAGATTCACGGTGAAAACCTCCTTATATGCGTCGACGGTGTATACGCCGGGGTTATATTTGTCGTTCAGGTATTTGCGAATCACTGCGCAGGCCACCCGCAGTTGCCGTTCCGGCACCGCGAAGGGCTTGCTTGCCCGGATCAGAAGATTCTTGACAATGTCCGGCGGAATCCGCGCGCCGTCCGCGATGCAGGGCAACAGCCGCTGGAACACGGATTTTTTGAACTTGTCCCCGGCGTTTTCGCCGAAGGCGGCGACGAAGATGTCATTCAAGGAAGGGGCGGAGAGCACCTCGATGGACTCGCTTTTCGGGTCCTTCCAGTCCTTTTTGAACCACATGGGCCAAACGCAGGTGCCGTACCAGAAGGCGATGCGGTCCAGGTACTCCGTTCCGCTCATCTCCCGGTAATAGGTGATGGACATTCTTCCTTCCGTCGCGGAATCCAGGCAGATGATGGAAACCCCCGCATGGTCGCTCAAGTCTTGATACCAGCCCCGCAGGCTGTACCTGAGGTTCTTGGCGAAATCCTCCCGGAGCACCGCGGCCAGCCGCTCCCCGCCCAGGCAGTCGCTGCCGGAAGGGCCCAGGGTTGGAAGTTCCTCTCCCCTTGTGCCCCAAGAAAGGCAGACGGCATCCCCGTTTCGGTACCCTTGTTTGTCGATCAGCCATTTCAGGGCGTTGTGGGCCTTTTGGGTGGTCTCGTATCCGATGCGCGCGGCTTGCGCCGCCGTTTTGAACCTTCCCCGGAAGGTGAAATTGGACTTGTCATTCCCGGAGATCAGCTTTGCCTTGTCTCCCTTGTGTCTGATTTTGGAGGGGTTGTTGTCCGCGCTGGGGATGCGCCTTCCGGTGGCGTAGCAAAGGTCAACCTCCGTCTGGGTGCTCAGGTACCATTGAATGTACTTTTGCTGAATGTCGGGGTCTTTCCAAAACTCCTGGATGCTTTCCAAATCCTCGTAATCCTCCACCTTGAAGCGCACCAGCGCACCGGAAACATCCCCCGCCACCGCACGATAGGCGGGGGGCTTGTCCTTCTCTTTGACTTTTTCGGGGATCTTTCCGCTTTCGTCCGGGAAAAAGAGCCCCTTTTTCACAAGGTCGGCGACGAGGGTGCCCTTTTTGAGGTAATGAAGGACCGCGCACACCCTTCTTTCCGAGAACTCCGAAGCGCACCACTTTTCCAGATTGGCGAGATACGCTTCATACCGGCTGCGGCAACCGCCTTTTGAATCGAAATACTCATCAAAATCCCCGGCGACGTACTCCAGTTTCTCATGTAGAGGGTGTGGGGCGATTTTACTACCCGCTCTGCCTGCGGACTCTTCCGTACACTGGATCACCGTCATCCTGTCCGCCTTGTTTTCGATGGCCTTGGCATCCACAAATTCGCCATGCGAATTGACGGTGACCTCGATGGCCGCCTCCTGGGTCGTGTGGGCGACGGGCAACAGGGGCATGGGCGCCTTTTTGTCGCCTTGGTCCATCGACGGCAGTTTTCCGACAAACG
Source organism: Christensenellales bacterium (assembly GCA_050945915.1). Classification (GTDB taxonomy): domain Bacteria; phylum Bacillota; class Clostridia; order Christensenellales; family CALWSW01; genus CALNBC01. The sequence continues at coordinate 1,613 of JBMNTV010000084.1, read as the reverse complement.
CCGCGCAGTTTTCATACGTTTCATATAATCTGCCAATCCAGCTCATTGTCCTTGAACCTCCGCTTCCTCATCCTTTGCAAAGCTGAAGTTCTCGCCCACTTTGAATACCAGCGGGTACTGCTCTCTGATTTCCCGCCGGATGCTGCATTCGGAAGGCCGGATAAACTCGATGATGCCGTTTTTCATCACCGGTTCCCAAAACCGCGCCGTCAGCTTGTTTTTGCCCGTTTCATCCGGATAGTCGAAGCCGTGGAACATCAGCCCGAAGGAGGTTTCCGGCGTGTCGTCATAGGCGCCATCGCCTTCCCCGAACGCGCAGGGCAGCACGTACCCCTGGCATTCCCGGGTACCGAGAAAGACGTCCCTCCTGCCGCCGCGCTCCACCATGCGCTTTGCGATGTTGTGGTGCTTGTGTTCGTTCCGGTCCGCCGCCAGTTCCGGCCGGCACTCGTTCCAGACGAAATGCGCCTTCACCTGGTACTCCACGTCCTTGAGATAGGTGTAGATGGACAGGGTGTTCCCCCCGCCGTAACCGATGGGGCGCACGCCCTTGGATTCCATGCGGACGGGGTTCATCACCCGCACCGCGTCGATCACCCAAATCAGAGTGGGTTTCCAGTACACGCTTTCCACGATCCCCTTCAATGCCTGATAGGTGGGGATGGGGTAGGAGTACTTCTCCCCTCCCACCCGGGTCAAGGGGTCCGAAAAAAGCGCCCACTTGCCGGAAACGGAAAAAGCAATCTCGTTTCTGTGTTGCAAACGGCTCACCGCCTTTCTAAATCATGTAGCGATCCGGGTCGAGGACGGCATCGCCAAAAACGCCTGTCCTTGGGTCGTAGAATCCTTCCTTCAGCGCGATCACCCCTGCTTTCTCCAGTCGATGGATGCATTTTTTTGAAAAAAGTTCCCTGAGCTTGTTTTCAAACACGTTGACGGTGAACCTCTGCGCTTCCCGCAAAAGGCGCTTCGCCCCGCCGATGTCGAAGTTCAGCGCGCCGAGTTCTTCGATGATGCGCTTTCCATCGCCATAAGGGACGAGAATGCCCACGGTACCGTCCTCGATCACCCGAAACTGTCTGTTTGCGGTTTCGAAGGATTGCATCAGAAGGGCGTCGTCCAGCGCCCGCTTTGAATACCCCCGCGCCGTCTGGTTGCTTCCCAAAAGCTCGATCAGCGTGGTGAAATTGGATACGCCGGTTTCCGCCTTGTAACACATATACGGTTCGCATCGTTTGAAAAAGCTCGCGTAGTATTTGGAGATGACATCCGGCGAGAGCAGGTCGGTGTCGGCGCGCTGATGATGCTTGAGATAGCGCAGAAGGAAATTTGTGATGTCCCGGCCGATTTCAATCTCCCGCAGGGCGCTCAGCCGCTCCTTTGCATATTCGACGATGAACACCCGCTTGCTCGGGTACTTCCCGTGCCGGTTGCACCTGCCGGCCACCTGGGCGATGGACGGAACGCCCGCCAAAGACCGCACGACGCAGTCAAAGGAAAGGTCCACCCCGAACTCGATCAGAGAGGTGCTGACTACGATAAGCCTCGTCCCGTTTGCCAACCCTTCTTTGATCGTTCCGATGGTGTCCAGCCTGTGGGCGGGGCACATATGA
>JBMNTV010000083.1:0-6194 GCA_050945915.1 Christensenellales bacterium | reverse complement strand
GCGAATGATGACGTGACCATTCGGCTCAAAAGGGGCGAAATCCACGCCCTTTTGGGCGAAAACGGCGCAGGGAAGTCCACCTTGATGAGCGTGCTGTTCGGCCTTTATCAGCCGGAAAAGGGCATCATCAAAAAGGACGGCAAAACCGTCAAAATCAACAACCCCAACGACGCCAACGCCCTGGGGATCGGCATGGTTCACCAGCATTTCAAGCTGGTGCATAATTTTACCGTGCTGCAGAACATTATCCTCGGAGTGGAGGAAACGAAAAACGGCTTCCTTCGGATGGATACTGCCAGGAAAAAGGCGCTGGAGCTTTCCGACCGTTACGGCCTGAAGGTGGATCCGGACGCCCAGATTTCCGACATTACCGTGGGTATGCAGCAGCGGGTCGAGATTTTGAAAATGCTCTTTCGGGACAATGAGATCCTGATCTTCGACGAACCCACGGCGGTTTTGACTCCGCAGGAGATCGAAGAGCTGATGAAGATCATGAAAGAGCTGTCCAAAGAGGGCAAATCCATTCTGTTCATCACCCACAAGCTCAACGAAATCAAAGAAGTCGCTGACCGGGTTACGGTTCTTCGCAAGGGCCGCTGCATCGGCACGGTGGACGTGGCGGACGTCACCAAAGAGCAGATGAGCGAGATGATGGTGGGCCGAAAGATCAGCTTTTCGGTGGATAAGGGCGAGCAGCATATCGGCGCGCCTGCGCTGAGCGTCAAGAACCTTTCCGTCGCCGGCCGCGCCAAGCACAAGGACGCGGTGCGAAACGTCAGCTTTACCGTCAACCGGGGGGAGATCGTGTGCATCGCCGGCATCGACGGCAACGGCCAGTCCGAGCTGGTGTATGCGTTAAGCGGCCTCGCCCCCGTCAAGAGCGGTACCATCGAGCTGAACGGGAAGGACATTACCGACGCCACCATCCGCAAGCGAAACGATATGGGCATGAGCCATATCCCCGAGGACCGGCATAAGGACGGCCTGGTGCTGGACTATGACCTCGCCGAAAACCTCGTATTAAAGCGCTATCATACCAATGAATTCAAGAAAAGCGGCTTTTTGCGGTTCAGGAAGATCGATGCTTACGCAAATCGCTTGATCGAAATGTACGACATCCGAAGCGGTCAGGGCGCGGAGACCCTGGTGCGCTCCATGTCCGGCGGGAACCAGCAAAAGGCGATCATCGCCAGGGAAATCGATCTCGACCCGGAGATCCTCCTGGCCGTTCAGCCCACCCGGGGGCTGGATGTCGGCGCCATCGAATACATCCACAAGCAGCTCGTCGCCCAGAGGGACGCGGGCAAGGCAGTCTTGCTCGTATCCCTGGAGCTGGACGAGGTGATGGAGGTTTCGGACCGCATCCTCGTCATGTACGAGGGGGAAATCGTTGCCGATCTCGATCCCAAAACCACCACAGTCCAGGAGCTGGGCCTTTATATGGCAGGCTCTAAGAGGGAGGCCGTCCAATGAAGACCTTCAGAAAGCTCATGAATGCAAAGGGCCACGTTTCGGCAGCCTCGTCCATCCTGGCGATTCTCACCGGATTGCTGGTGGGATTCGTCATCCTGCTGATCTCCAACTCCGAACAGGCGGTCCGGGGCATTGCGACCATCCTCGAAGGCGGTTTCGGCGGCGGTATGAAGGGCGTCGGGCAGGTGCTGTATTTTGCCACCCCCATCATCATGACCGGTCTTTCCGTCGGCTTTGCTTCCAAAACCGGCCTGTTTAACATCGGTACCCCCGGCCAGTTCATCGTGGGCGCCTTTGCGGCGGTGTATGTGGGCGTGAAGTGGACGTTTTTGCCCGCGCCCTTTCACTGGATCGTGGCGCTTTTGTGCGCGGCGCTGGCGGGGGGGCTTTGGGCGCTGATTCCCGGGTTGTTCAAAGCGTTTTTGAACGTGAACGAGGTCATCTCCACCATCATGATGAACTACATCGGCATGTATGCCGTCAATTACCTCGTCAAGCAGAACATTTACGACCCGCTGACCTCCCTTTCCCAGAACGTGGCAAAGACCGCGGTGCTGCCCAAGGCTGGACTGGACCAGATCTTTACCAACTATTCCGGTGTGAACAGCGCCCCCGACCCGTCCACGGTGAACTGCGGCATCTTCATCGCCATCGCCGTGGCGGTGGTGATGTATATCGTGCTGAACAAGACGGCCTTTGGCTACGAGCTCAAGGCCTGCGGATACAACCGCTTTGCCGCCCGCTACGCCGGCATCAACGAAAAGCGCAGCATCGTTTTGTCCATGGTGATCGCCGGCATGCTCGCCGGGCTGGGCGGGGGGCTTCTCTACCTCTCCGGCGGCAATGGCCGCAGGATCAAGGTGGTGGATGTGCTGGCGGCGGAAGGCTTCAACGGCATCCCCGTCTCTTTGCTGGGCATGTCCAATCCCATCGGCATCGTGTTTTCGGGCTTGTTCATCTCCTTCATCACCCAGGGGGGCAATTACCTCCAGCGGTTGAACTACATGCCCGAGGTCATCGACATCATCATCGCTTCCATCATCTACTGCTCTGCCCTTGCTTTGATCTTCCGCTGGGTGGTGCTGAAGGTCTTCAAGGGAAGGGACAAGCTGCTGGAACGGATCTTCCCCCAATACGCCGCCGCCGGCGCCGAAGAGACGGAATTGACGGTGGCGGCAACCATCACCGAGCCGGAGCTTTCCGCCGGCGAATCCGGCGCGGGGCTCCTTCCCCCCGAGGTTGCGCCGCTGGAAAGTGAGCAAAGCGAACCGGACGGGCCGCCGCTTCCCAAGGAAAGCGAGAACGAAAGCGAGAACGAACAAAAGCAAAACGCCGAAAAGGAGGACGAATAAATGGGAGACCTGTTTTCAACCATCGCCTTCCTGTTCAGGCAGACGATGTTCTTCGCCATTCCGCTGTTGATCGTCGCCATCGGCGGGCTGTTTTCCGAGCGCAGCGGCGTGGCGAACATCGCGCTGGACGGTATCATGATCATGGGGGCCTTTGCCAGCATCTTCTTCATCAACCAGATGCAGTCGGTGATGAGCGGCCAGCTCCTCCTCCTTCTTGCCATTTTAGTGGCGGCCGCCGCGGGCATGATCTTTTCCCTGCTCCACGCCTATGCCGCCGTCAACATGAAGTCCGACCAGATCATCAGCGGCACCGCGCTGAACATGTTCGCCCCGGCGTTTGCCATCTACGTCGCCCGCACCATCCAGGAAAACGGCGTGCAGCAGATCGCCTTCACCAACACCTTCCGGATCAACTCCGTTCCGGTGCTGTCGGACATTCCTGTCCTGGGCGATCTGTTCTTCAAGGACGCCTACATCACCACCTACATCGGCTTTGCCATCCTGGCCGTCGCCGCGGTGGTGCTGTATAAGACCCGTTTCGGCCTCCGCCTGCGCGCCTGCGGCGAGCATCCCCAGGCCGCGGACTCCGTGGGCATCAACGTGTATAAGATCCGCTACGCCGGCGTGCTGATCTCCGGCGCCCTGGCGGGCATCGGCGGGCTGGTGTTTGTCATCCCCACCTCCACCAACTTCAACGCCACGGTGGTGGGATACGGTTTTTTGGCCCTGGCGGTGCTGATTTTTGGCCAGTGGAGGCCTTTGCGCGTGCTGTTCGCCGCCTTCTTCTTCGGATTCTTCAAGGCGGTGGCGTCCACCTCGTCGGGCATCCCCTTTTTGGCAGGACTGGGCATCCCCAGCGACATTTATAAGATGGTGCCTTACATCGCCACCCTCATCGTGCTGGCGTTCACCTCCAAGAGCTCTCAGGCGCCCAAGGCGGTGGGAGCGCCGTACGACAAGGGGAGCAGATAGCCCTCCACGCTTCAAAATTCAGCAAAAAACGCGCCCTGCGGCCGGCTTTGTGCAAAAAGCCGGCCGTTTTTGGGAAAATATGACCCCGGCGGCGGGCCTGCCTTTTTCCGCTGATCCGCTATTTCCATCCGTAAACAATCTGTGTATATTCTTGATTGCCGGTTTTTTTCAAGCTATAATCAGAAAAGCACCACGAAAGGGGCAATAGAATGAAAAAACGCAATGCAATCGGATTGCTCGCGCTGCTCGTCGCCGCGCTGACGCTGGCGGGCTGTGCCGGCCCCGCCGCCGGCGAACTCAGCGGTGATACTATTGACGCGCCTGAACTTCCCGCCAATGCCACGGCGGTTCCCGTTACCACGCCGTCCACCACCCCCGATCCGTTGGAGGATCTTCCCACACCCGACGGCATTCCGGATGTGGACGACAAGGGCCAGGCCGAAAAACTGGACTACGAGCGGGACTACGACTCCTACGTCAGGGATAATAGCGACGTCGTCGGCTGGATCTCCGTTCCCAACACCATCATCGAATACCCGGTGGTCATCACCGCGGACAACGACTTCTACCTCCACTACAATTACAAGAAGGAGAAGTCCAAGTCCGGCGCCATTTTCATGGATTACCGAAACGCGGATTTTGAAAATTCCCGCCACGTGATCATCTATGGCCACAACATGCGCAACGGAACGATGTTCCACGACCTGAACAGCTATAAGCACAAGGATTTCTTCAAGCAGAATCCCGTGATCACCCTGTATTACAAGGGTGAAAAGTACGAGTACGAGGTCTTTTCCGCCAACGTCGTGCTTGCGGACATCAACTTCATCCGCACCAAGTTCAAGAGCGACGATGATTTCGTCGATTACTTCGCGGAGTTCAAGACCTACAGCAAGTTCGAAAACGACGTGACCGTAGGCCCGAAGGACCAGGTGCTCACCCTTTCCACCTGCACCTACGAGTACGACGATTCCCGCTTCATCGTCCAGGCAAGGCGAATCCGGGACTGACGCAGGTTCTGGGGATGAAACAGCGCTTCCCATCTTTTCGGGCGGCGCTTTTTTATACGCGCATGACCTGGGAAATGCTGCCCAAAAGCCCCGGCGGGCTTTCCCCCGCTGGGTTGCCGCGCACAAGCCCGATGCTGACGGATTTCCCGATGCAGAACGCCCGCCGCATGGGATTGCTTTTCCCCTGCCCGCAGGGCAAAGGCAGCTTTTACCCCGAATGGGACCGGCCCAAAATGGTGGCGCAGGGTTTGGGCGGGTGTTATAATGGTAAAAATGGCACTGAAAGGTATGACCTTTAGAGGTCACGCATCAAAGTTTTCGCTGAGTAAGAGGACAAATGAAACGTTACCGCCGCCGCCGCGATTCAAACGCGCTTTCCCTCATTCTTGGAATCATCCTGATCGCAGCCGTTACCACCGGGCTGTTTTTTGGCATCCGCGCGCTGCTGGGACTGTTTTCCCGGGGTACGCCCGTCGCTTCCGTAACCCCCACCCCCGCCCCCACGCCGGCACTGCCCACCCCCGCTCCCACGCCCACGGCCACCGTCGCCTTGCCGGAGGAGGAGCGGGAGCCCTCTGAATTCGATCTTTATCAGATGGATATCCGGGTGGATCTGGAAAATTACCAGATCACCTGCGTGCAGCAGGTGGACTGGACCAACCGAACGGGGGAGGATGCCGGCGAAGCGGTGTTCCGCATGTATCCCAACGCCCTGACCCATGGGGAGGATTCCCCGGTTTTGAATTGGGACAAGGCGTTCCCCAACGGGGCGGACACCCAGGGTTTGGAGATCAGCCGCGTGCTGGTGGACGGAAACGCGGTCGCCTGGACGTTGGACGGCAGGCTGGGCACCACGTTGCGCGTGCCCTTCGAGGAACCGCTGGCTGACGGCGATTCCGCCCAAATCACCGTGAGCTATCGCCTGGAACTTCCCAAGGGATTCTACCCGTTGAGTTACAGCGCCACCGGCATCCAGGCCGCGTGGTTCTATCCCGTTTCCGCCCTGTTTGCAGAGGGCAAATGGGCATTAACGGACGTCGCCCAAAGCGGCGCATACCCCTGGTTCTTCCCCGCGGCGGATTACGAAGCCGTGATCCGCGTCGCTGGAAAATACTCCCTATGCTCCACCGGCAAGGCGGAAAACACATCCAAACAGGGGGATGAAACCCTCTATTTCATCTCGGCTTCGGCGGCGCGGGACTTTGCCTTCTGCGTCACCAAGCACGAAAGATTCGCGGAAAAAGCTACCGAAAGCGGCGAGAACATCCTTGCCCGGGCGCAGTACAACGACCGTTCCCGGGACCTTGCCAGCGCCGCCGTCGAACTCATCGAATTTTACGAGGACTACCTCGGACCCTTCCCGGGGGAGGAGCTGGAGCTGGTCCAG
>JBMNTV010000082.1:0-6491 GCA_050945915.1 Christensenellales bacterium | reverse complement strand
AATGATCAGCCTGTCCTCCGGCTGGGTCAGGATTTCCGTTTCCGGGCAACTCTTGGCTACTGCCGCGAGGAACGCAGTAACGTCCCCCTTTTCTCTGTTCATGGTGCGTGCGGCGATGATGTCCACCTCCATAGCGAGTCATGATAATATCCCCGGCCAAACCGGAGTAACAGCTTTATGAGTTCTTTTTAGCTCAGCGCGTTCTTCTTGGCGATGTGTGCCGCACGATCTACAATTTTCCGTTCCCATTCCTCACTGTACATGCCAAGGAAGGCGACCAGATCTCCCGACGTGAAACGTTTTCTCATCAACCTTGCATTTCGAAGCGCCCAGCGCATGCGCTCTTCACTCACGGGAACGTCCATCTCCCAAGGAGAAATAGGATGGGTTGACAGGGCAAGTGCTTCCGCGCACTGTTCTGCGCTAAAGGGAAGGAGCTGCTTCAGCGCTTTGCGGTGGGTCGCCCAGTTTTCGAGAAAACTTTCTGCTTTCGAACGCGCTTTGTACCAGTTTTCCAGCTTTTGATTTACGTCGTTCCAGCATTCTCGACCCATTGCGCCGGTTGCGTCAATGGGAGCAAATACATCCATAACCTGCTTTTCTATGTCCTCTTTTGCCGGTTGGCAGCGATCGATTCTGATGTCCCCGGCATTCTTATCAAGATAGTCGATCATCATCTCAAACTGGATCAGAGACCATATTGCGGCAACGCCCACTTGTTGCCCATGAACGCCGATTTTGCGTCCGTCGGCGGCTGCGCTCATATCCAGCATGTGGCTCATCACGTGTTCAAAGCCCGAAACCGGTACAGAGTCGCGGGCATATGTCATGGTAAGACCGCATAGGGTGAGGCACTTGCCAAGCACCTCCATGCCTCTTTCGCTCCTTTGAGCGATTTCTGCCGAATACGGGATCAAGAGATCCTTGGCGTCATCCATAATGCGCCAGGAGGCGTCCAGAAAATCTGCCATCCCCAAAGCATCGGCGATGTACCAGTCGGCAAAGGAGCAAAATACCGGGAAAGTGTCACCAACTCCACCAACCGTGAGCCCAAGAGGGCAGTCGCAGAGCAGCTGATAATCCATGATTAAGATCTGGGGTGTTCTTGACGGCCAGGTTCGCTTTACCCCATCTTTGGTGATGATGGCAAACCTTGAGGCATATGCCGGTACGGTGTTGGCTGTAATGCAGCTAATCAGCGGAAGCTGACCTTCGAATCCGTTTTCCTGTTGCCATACAAAGCAGGCGTGCTTGGCGATGTCCGTTACAACACCTGAACCGACGGATACAACAGCGCAGTCTTTGTGCAAAGCCGGCAGAACCTGCTCTATGGTTTTGAAGTCAGGATGAACCTGACCGTACTCGTCTCCTTTGAGGACTAAGGGTTTGACACGATACCCGCAGCATTTAATGATATCTTGAATAAGAGGTTTCGCCTCTTCGCTGTTGCGAATAAATTTGACATCATCCATAACCACGATGATTTCGCTGCCGACAGTGACTCCAAGTTTACGGATGGCTTCGGGCAGACGGTATATGGCATTTCTTCCGGTGATGACATCCTCAAGTTCGATTTTCGGTATCCGAGCGTAGTCCGACCATTGCGAAATACGTCTGTGCAGGTCGTTCATGTCGGACACATCGTACTTAAAGATTGGCGGAGGTAGTTGATTCAGCATGATAATACTCCCTTTCAAAGTAACGAAAGCCTGTCAGATCCCCAGCTCCATCATGCGCTCCTGAATGGCTCCTAAATCCTTGAACACGAGGTCGGGTTTGATGTTGCTCTGTGCGAGCATGTCTTCGTCGGTCTCGCCTGACATCACAAGGATGCTGAGCATTCCCGCATTGACTCCTGAAGCGATATCCGTATACAGCCTGTCGCCCACCACGGCGATCTGCTCCGGTTTGAGTTGGAGCTTTTCTGTCGCAACATTGATGATCTCGGCATTTGGCTTGCCAATTACCTTCGGACGCGCTCCGGTCGTTGCTTCCACAAAGGCGATAATCCCGCCGATATCAGGCATGAAGCCTGTTCGCTGTCCACAGGGCAGTTGAAATCCGGGTGCGTTGCGATATACTCCACCCCCAACCGCACAAAGTCGCAGATCTTCCACAATTTTTCGTAGGTCAAAGTGGTGTCAAAGCCAATTACGACAAATTCGGGGTCTTCATCAGTGAGGGTGAACCCAAAATTGCAAAACTCCTGCTCGAGTAGGGGGGGTCCGGCAACATAGAGCTTCGCACCTGGCTTCTTCTGCCAAAGGAATCTGGCGGTCGCCTCCCCTGATGTCAGAATCTTTTCCGGAGGGGCATTAAAACCCAGCCTCTTCAGCTTTTTTGCGTAGTGGGCTGCACTCCTGGTTGAATTGTTGGTCAAGAATAGGTAGTCGATCCCCTTTGAAGCGATGTAATCCATAAATCCCAACGAAAAGGGGTAAATGTTTTCGCTGAGGTAAAACGTGCCGTCCATATCCAGCAAAAATCCCCTGACATTCCTCAGTTTTTCTTCATTCATTCTCGCGTTTCTCCTCATCGCTCTGCTGCTGCGCAACACGGCCGCGACCCACCCTGCTCTGGGTGTATCGCGGCCTCTGTTCTCTAGCCAAATTATTCGGTTGTGACTGTTTTTCGGTACTTTGTCAGTTTTTCAGGGCGAGTTTAACCAGGCGCTCATAAACGCCTGCCTTTGCCAGGGCCTGGTACGCATCCTTATAAACGCTGTAGTACTCATTATAGATTTTGTGGTTTTCCATATTCGGCTCGTAGTAAGATACGATCTTGACCACTTTCTCGACAGCCTCGTCGATGCTGTCGAAAAGCCCGGCTCCCTTCGCGGCAAGAATCGCCGCTCCAAGGGACGTCGCCTCTTCAATAGCCAGGATTCCCACCGGTTTGCCATAAATATCGGCCTGAATCTGGTTCCACACCTTCGATTTCGACGCACCTCCGGATACGATGATCGTGTCTATCTGGACGCCGTTTGTGATCATCTGCTCGATGATCTCGCGGGTCTCAAAGGTAACGCCCTCCATAATCGCACGAGCAAGCGTCGGTCTTTCGTGTCCGAGGGTAAGACCGATGAACGTTCCGCGGGCGAAGGGATCCCAGTTCGGTGCGGCAGAACCGGCAAAATATGGTATGCAGATCAGACCGTTTGCGCCCGGCTTGATCGCCTCGACCTGTTCGTTAATATAATTATAGGGATCTATCCCTGTTTCTTTGGACAGGGCTATCTCGGGGATCGCGAACTCGTTACGATACCACTTGAGGGAGCTGCCTGCGGCATTCTGGAGCCCCTCAGTCTCCCACTTGCCCGGAACCGCGTGCGCCGAACAGGGAAGGCGCATGCTCTTGTCGTAATAGGGGCTGTCCATATAGGCGAGGGTGGCAGCGGCGGTGCCAACGGTGACTTCAACCACGCCTTTTTTCACAGCTCCGGACCCGATTCCTGCGCATTGCTGGTCTCCTCCTCCGGAAACAAGCTTGGTACCAGCAGCAAAGCCTGTTAGCTTAGAAGCCTCCTCAGAAAGAGTTCCAACGACTTTACCCGAAGGGACAAGCTCCGGCAGCTTATCGTAGTCAATTTCCAGAGCGTCTACGAGTTCACGGCTCCATTCGAACTTCTTAATGTCCATCAGCCCTTGAAGAGATCCGTTGGACCAGTCTTCAAAATAGCCTTCGGCTCCCAGTTTGTGGAGGATTCTCTCCTGATCCAGGGCAAATTTATATGTCTTTGCGTAGATTTCGGGCTGGTGTTTTTTGATCCATCTTACTGACCGACCATACTACGCCGTTGGGGAGACCGGTGATTTCGTAGTACCTCTCGACGCCGATCTTTTTTGCAATCTCATCGCATTCCTCAAAGGAACGGCTGTCCTGCCATGTGATCGCTGTGCGAAGAGCCATACCGTTCTTGTCAACGGGAGTAAACGTGCAGCGCTGGGTTGAAAGACCAATTGCATGGATTTCCTTGGGGTCGATGTTGGATTGTTCAATGGCCTCCCTTGATGCCTCGCAAGTCATAGCCCAGGTCATTTCTCCGTCCTGCTCCACCCATCCTGACTGAGGGAAGGTGCAGGGATATTCTCTGTACGCGCTGCTGATCTTATTACCTTCGGTATCAAAAATAATGACCTTTACGCCGGTGGTGCCAATGTCGATACCGCTGACATACTGTTTGCTCATTCTAATGATCCCCCTCGCTGTTAATAAATTGGCTTGTGTTTTTTGCATACGATACGGTTTAGACTGGAGTTGCCTGATAAAAAGGAGGGGTGTGAATGAGTGTTTTGTGGTCTAAGAGTACGAAATGTTCCAAAGAGTCCTCGTGCTGCAGCAGATGTTTGAAGTGCCGGCAGAAATTAAGTCTTTTACATCTTCAATCGTTGATACGAGTCCGCTGGAGATGATGGGAAGAGATTGCTCTGCTTTGACCATTTTGACGATTTTCGGAATAATCCCGGGCGTTAGTTCCAGAAAATCGGGTTTGGACATTTTCGCCAGATTCAGTCCGCTTTGCAAGGACTGAAAATCCGTGACGAACAATCTGTGGACTGTGATGAGTTTTTCGTGTTTTGCTATCTTCAGGATATGGGGCTTCGTGGATTGCACGCCGTCGACGCCAAATTCCTCTTTTGCGTGCCGGATTCCACTTGGATCCTTGCCCAATCCCTCGATCAGATCCATGTGGAAAAAGAGCAAGTCTCCCCTTGCTTTTAGTTCACCAATTTGCTTTCTTGCCTTGAATACGTCACCTCCCACCATAAAAAATACCTTCACCTTGGATTCGAGTGCACATTCGAAATCCTCGGGCGTGCGTACAGCAGCGATGATCGGGTATTCTTCGAATATTTTGCGCGCGCGTTGACTAATCATGGGGACACAGCCTTTCCGCTGAAATGCTTTCTATATGAAAAATGAAAAACCACAATAATACCGTCCCACGTACGGCACTATTGTGGCTTCAATTCTCTGCCATTTATATACAGGATACTTTGCAATTAAATGAATGTCAAGAGGTTTATCTGTGAATTTTTACCTATAATGCTTTATTTAGAGTCAACTCACCATGCGCAGCCAGCGCGACTATTGTGGTATTGAAGGTCGGAAAACTATTCTTGGGGAGTATGTCCGGCATGGCGCTGGTTAGTTTGGATGTAAAAACTGTCGTCCGCCACAAAGCTGTCCAGAAAAGTTGTTGTAAAAATCAACCGCCAGGAAAGGGGTTTTGACCCGTGCGCAGCCACATACGGAACGAAAGGTCGAAGCGTGTCGCCCCATTCCGATGGTGGAAGCTCGCGATTCGATACAAAAAGGAGTGGCTGCACCAGGCCGTTCATTTTTTGAAAGTTCATCAAATCCCGGCTTTACGCCTTTTCGACGCGGTTTTTCCCGCCCTGTTTCCGCCAAATAGAGGGCCTTGTCTGCCAGGGAATAAAAATCCTCCAAAGCGTCGCCGCGCATATCCTGCAGGGAGGATACGCCTAAGCTGGAAGTGATGTGCAATGGAACCGATCCGATGGTGAATGTTGTTTCCATGATCAGTGTTCGGAGCCGCTCCGCCAGGGCATAGCCCTCTTCCACAGATGTTCTGGGCATCAGGATAATGAATTCCTCTCCGCCAAATCTGACCACGGTGTCCGACTGCCGGACGTTGTTTTTCAAAATCTCCGCCAGTTGCTTGAGCACATTGTCCCCCGCCGGGTGGCCGTAGGTATCGTTGATTTTCTTAAAGTCATCGATATCCAGAATGATTAAAACCGTTTCGTAGCCAAAGCGCTGCATGGAAGAATACTCCCGTTGGAGCAGGATTTCCAGCAAACGCCGGTTGGGCAGGCCGGTCAGCGGGTCAAAATACGCCATTTGCTCCAACTGCTTCTGCTGGGCGTCGATGCGCCTTTTTTGCTGGATGCTGGTGTAATTGTAATGCCATAAAAGCAGGCTGAGGAACAAGCCGATTCCAACGGCGGTAATGCCGTTGACGCGGTTGGAAAGCAGGATCTGGGGGTCGGTGATGGTGAGGGCGATGCAAAAATAATACGTGATATAGGAAGCGACATAAATGAGCACGGAAGCCAAAGGCCGGATGATAAAAAGCACGCCGGGAATGATGCAGATCAATAAAAATGGCGTGATGTTGGTGGTGACCAATTGATCGATGGTGACGATGGCGATGCCGGAAGCCACGATGACAACCATAACGACGTACTGCAGTACGAACATGGTGGTGTTGGGCTCGGTTCTGTCTTTCAGCCGATACGTTATGAAGAAAAATGCGGTCATAAAAAGGAGCAGGATCGAATGGAACGCGATAATCCCCTGACTCCATGTCCTCAATACCGCCGTATCATAGGATTTGAAGGCAAAGAGAGCAATACTGACGATGCGCAACGGGATGGCGATGATGGTCAAATAGAAAACCCTGCGGGTATTGATGCGTGCACACTCGCCCAAGACGCTGCTATTATCGCGGAACAATTGGAGGATGC
>JBMNTV010000081.1:0-6823 GCA_050945915.1 Christensenellales bacterium | reverse complement strand
TGATCCAAAGGACTCTCGCCCCTCAGATCGTTTCCGTTTCGTCCTCTATACAGTTTTCAAGGTCCGTCACCCCCCGCTCTCGCGGGTCAGCTTGTACATAATAGCATTTTGACTTGAGCGTGTCAACACCCAATTTGATTTTTTGTCGAAAAAGGCAGAAGAGCCGCTTCTTCTCCGATTTCGGGCGCTTCGGCATTGCCGTCCTGTTTCGCGCCTTTTTAGTTTATGCAAAAATCAACGTTTGTGCAAACCGAAATCAAAATTTCGACTCTTGCCTTCTGATTTGGAGGCAGCAAAACGCCGACCAGGTGGCCGGCGCGTGGGCAACAAGGGGCAGCGATTAATAATTCACGCACCTGCGCTCGAAAAATGCCTTCGGATGTACGCAAACGGGGCAAACGTCCGGAGCATCGTCACCGGTGTGGATATAGCCGCAGTTGCGGCACTTCCAGCCATTGGGGGCATCGCCGGAAAAGGTCCTCCCCTCCTCATAGCTGTTCAGGACGGTCCGGAAGCGCTCCTCGTGGGTCTTTTCGACACCGGCAACGCCCTCGAATCTTTCAGCCAGCTTGTCGAATCCTTCTTCGCGGGCTTCCTTTGCCATGCGGGGGTACATGTTTGTCCATTCGTCGTGTTCGCCGTCGGCCGCATGCTCCAGGTTGTAGGCAACGTCGCCCAGAAGGCCCAGCTCCTTAAACCAGAGTTTTGCGTGTTCCCTTTCCTGTTCCGCGGTTTCCATGAAGATGTCCGCCATCTGTTCGAACCCGGCCTTTTTCGCGGCGCTGGCGTAGAACGTGTACTTGGTGCGGGCCATGGATTCGCCCGCAAAAGCTTCCCACAAGTTTTTTTCAGTCTTTGTTCCTTCATATTTATTTTTGCCCATTTGCCGAGCCTCCTTATATAAATATGTGCAATAACGGTATTTCTTGCATAAAATTATATCCTCGCGGGATTAATTTGTCCAGCTTCATCAAAAAACATGTCATCGTCGGATTCGTTTTTCGATGATCCCGCCGCCCAAGCAGTAATCGCCATCATAAAGGACGGCCCATTGCCCCGGGGTGATGGCGCGCTGGGGAGATTGAAATGTAATCAGCGCCCCGTTTTCCGAAAGTTCCACATGGGCCTTCTGGTCGGGCTGGCGGTAGCGATGCTTGAGGGTGCAGTCAAAGGATTTTGCGGGAGGAGCGCCCTCGATCCAGTTCAAGGGGCCGGTTTCCAGAGCGTTTGAGTACAGCAGTTCCGTCTCGCCCTGGGTGACGATCAGCCTGTTGTTTTTGACGTCCTTGTCCACCACGAACCAGCGCCCCCCTTCCGGCGTCCCGCCGATTCCCAGCCCGCGCCGCTGGCCAAGGGTATAAAACATCAGTCCGTCGTGCCGGCCCACGACCTCTCCGTCCGGGGTGACCATATCCCCTGGCTGGGCGGGAAGGTACTGCATCAAAAACTGCTTGAATTTCCGCTCGCCGATAAAACAGATGCCGGTGGAGTCCTTTTTTTCCGCGGTGCTTAGTCCGGCTTTCCTTGCGACTTCACGCAGCTCCTGCTTGTTCATTCCCCCGATGGGAAACATCGCCCGGCTGACCTGGCTTTGGTTCAGTCCGGCGAGGAAATAGGTCTGGTCCTTCGCGCCGTCTACCGCCCGCATCAGCCGGGTGGTTGCGCCGGTTTTTTCGACGCGCGCATAATGGCCGGTGGCCAAATAATCGGCGCCGGCCTTCAACGAAAAATCCAAAAACGCCTTGAATTTGATCTCCGAATTGCACAAAACGTCTGGATTCGGGGTACGCCCCGCCGCATATTCCCCAAGGAATACCGAAAAAACCCGGTCCCAGTATTCCTTCGCAAAATTGACCGTATAGTAAGGGATTCCAATCTTGTCGCAGACGCGGCGAACGTCATCATAATCCTCTGTGGCGGTGCAGACGCCCTCCTCGTCCTGTTCTTCCCAATTCTTCATGAACACGCCGACGACGTCATACCCTTGCTCTTTTAACAGCAATGCGGCGACAGAGGAATCCACCCCGCCCGACATGCCCACGACCACGCGCTCCACTATGCCATTTCCTCCATGGATACAAATTCATAACCGATGTCCTCGATGGCGTCGATCACTTCGGACGCAGCAACCGGGCCGTCGGCAACGATTTTTGCCGTTCCTTTCTTCAGGTCCACCTCGACCCGCTCCACGCCGTCCAGGGTGGACAGCGCCTTTTTCACGCTTTTGGCGCAGTGCATGCAGTGCATTCCGGAAATGCTGACGATATACCTTGACATGGCCGAAAACTCCTTGTGTATTGTTTCGCTTCTATTATAACGTCTTTGCCGCAAAAGCAACAGCCGTATTTGCACGCTGCGTCCATCCGTGACATAATATATCCAATCAATGCGAAGGAGGCAGGCATGCGAAAAAAACATGACCGCACGGACGGCCAACGGCTGGGTTTGATGAAGCTGGCGATGCTTCTGCTGCTCTCGGTGGTCATCGTTGCCGGAATCATCTATTTTTTTGACATCACGCCAGAACAGCTGGACCGTGTCGCGGAAAACATTCTGATTACTCCCCGTCCTACAACCTTTGAGCAGGGCGCATCGCCCACGAGTCCCCACATCGCCCCCCCAACCGAACCGGATGCCGACGCAGTGCTGCCCGTTCAGGGCAAACTCTCGGTGGTTTTCCTGAATGTGGGCAACGCGGACTGCATTTTTGTGCAAAGCCCGTCCGGAAAAACGATGCTCGTTGACGCGGGCGAGGCGAGCGCTTTTGGCGTCATTTCCGATTATTTAACGCGCGCTGGCATTGCGCGGATTGACGTACTCGTCGCCACCCACCCGCATAACGACCACATCGGCAGCATGAGAAGAGTGGTGGAGAATTACGAAATCGGCGCGATCTATATGCCCAAGGTGACGCACAACACCGCAACCTATGAAAAGCTGTTGAACGCCATCAAAGACAAGGGCATGAAGATCAAGACCGCCAAGGGTGGCAAGGATGCCACCATCCCCTTTGACGGGGAGGTAGCCGTCCGAATTCTCGCGCCCTTGCGGGACGAGTACTCAGACCTGAACGATTACAGCGCGGTGCTCAGGCTGGACTACAACAACTCCTCCTTCCTGCTCACCGGCGACATCGAGTCGGTTTCCGAAAAGGATCTTCTCCAGGAATACCCGGAGCTTTTGCAGACGGACGTGCTAAAGGTCCCCCACCACGGTTCCTCGTCCTCCAGCACCCCGGAATTCCTTTCCGCCGTGAACCCGGATTACGCCGTGATCACCTGCGAAAAGGATTCGGATTACGGCCACCCCGCGCCGGAGGTGCTGGAACGGCTGGAAGCCGTTGGGGCGGTATATTACAGGACCGACCTTTTCGGGACGATCGCGTTCATCACGGATGGGAACGCCTTTGAAATCAAAACGGAATACTTTAGCGGAGAATAACAAGAAGGGCTGCCCGGTACGGGCGGCCCTTTTTTTGCTTTATGTGTTTTGCGTTGCAGGGCGCGCATGGTCAAGCTGCGCGGCTTTTTCCGTTCGATCCTTCCAAACGCACCAGATGGTGACGGTCAGCACCACCGTTGCGCCGCCAATGAGGGCAAACATCCCCGGGGCTTCGCCGTCAAAGATCAACACCCAGAGCGGGTTCAGGATGGGCTCCACGACGCTGATTAAAGAGCAGGTCAGCGGCGAGCACCGCCGGGAAGCCATGCCGTACAGCAGATAGGGTATCCCCAATTGAAAGATTCCCAAAGCCAGGATGGACAGCACCGCCGTCTGGGTGAACGGCGTTGGAAAGAAAAGCGCCTGCGGCACGCCGACGGCTGCCGTGAAAAGATGGGCAAAGCAGATCCCCACCATGCGGGTTTCGTCGTCGCTGTTTCCGGTCAGCAGATACATGAGGGACATGGTCAGCCCCGCACCGGTGGCGACGATGTTGCCCATCAGTTGACCGGGCGTAAGCTTATCGAAAAAGAACACGGCGATCCCCAAAAGGGTCAGCACCACCGCGAGCACATCGGCAAACTTAAACCGCTGGCGAAGGAATACGGCGGATATCCCCAGCAGGAACACCGGCGCCGTGTATTGCAAGGCGATGGCATTGGCGGCGGTGGTCAGCTTGTTCGCACTGACAAAGAGCAAAAAAGTGACCCCGGTGACCAGGGCGATTGATACCGTCTTCCTGTTCAGCCTCAGCTTCATACCGGATTTTTTGATATATGCCAACAGGACAAAGGAAGCGATCAGGCTTCGGAATCCGGCGATCACAAAGGGGTTCCACGGAATGAGCTTGATGAAAATCCCCGCGATGCTCCACATGGCGGCGCAAAGCGCCATCTGAAGCATCGCTTTTTCGCCTGCGCGGCTGTCCTTCGTATGGTTCACGTTTTCCTCCGTCAGAGCTCCCAGGTCGCGCCTTCGTAGCAAACGTCCAGCAACACGACGTCCCATTTGTGTTCCAGTTGCTTGACGGCGTTCATCATCCTCTGGCGGAACTGGCGATAGTCCTTGTCCAAAAAGGCGATCATCGTCGGCCCTGCGCCGGACAGGCAGCAGCCGAGGGCGCCGTTCTTTTCCGCCTCGGAAACGATAAAGTCATAGCCGGGGATGAGTTGCTTCCGGTATGGCTGGTGGAGCCGGTCATCCAAAGCGGTGCGCACCAGGTCCAGCCTGCCCTGGATCATTGCGCCCACCATCAGCGCAGACCGGGAAACGTTGAACACAGCGTCCGCCCTGGACACGGATTCCGGTAGCACCGCCCGGGCCTTTTTCGTCGAAAGGGGAAAATCCGGTATCAATGCGCAGCATTTCAGCCTGCGGGGCGGCTCGATGTGGACATACTGAACCTTGCCGTTCACGATCGTGCCCGCCGTCATGCCGCCGATGAAGGTGGGCAGGATGTTGTCCGGGTGGCCCTCGATCTCCGCGGCGATGGAAATCATGTCATCTGTGGAGAGGGTGCCGTCGCTGACGATGTTCGCCGCGATAATACCGCCGACAACGCAGGCAGAACTTGAACCCAGCCCCCGGGTCTGGGGGATCCTGTTGATCTGACGGATGCGCAGGCCGGGCATCGGAACGCCGGTTTCCTCCAGCGCGCGTTTGATGGAGCGGTAAACCAGGTTGCGCTCATCGTTGGCAATATAAAAGCCCTGGTTGTCGCCAACATCAATCTCCAACCCGGACGCACAGACTTCGAACTCAATTTCATTATAAAGGGTAAGAGCCATGCCGATGCTGTCAAACCCGGCGCCCATATTGGCTGTGGAACAGGGCAATTTAATCGAGGGCATCTTTTAACCTCCGCAACTCTAAACAGATAGAAAGATTATAACACATTGTGGCTATTGATGCATTTTATCTTAGAAGAAATGGCCGAATCGGCTTGTGCCATTCCCCCAAGAAGAAGGCGCGTAGCAAAGCTGCTGCGCGCCTTTTGGGAATTTTGCGTGTGCTCGGCAGTTCGCCGGGTTTGGATTAATCCTCGTCCTCGTCCAAGTCCTTCTTGGCCTTCTCGATGATCTTCGCGGCGATGTTGCCGGGAACCTCGTCGTACCGGTCGAAGGCGCTGGTGAAGGCACCCCTGCCCTGGGTCATGGAGCGGAGGTCCGTCGCGTACTTGAACATTTCAGCCAAGGGTACCTCGGCAACAACTTCCTGCAGTCCGCCACCCAGGGGGTTCATGCCCAGGATGCGGCCGCGGCGGCGGTTCAGGTCGCCGATGATGTCGCCCATGTAATCGTCCGGGACAACGATCTTATAAGTATAAATCGGTTCAAGCAGCGTAGGCTGGGCTTCGCTGCAGCCTTTCTTGTAGGCGAGCCTGGCCGCGGTGCGGAAGGCCATTTCGTTGGAGTCGACAGCGTGATAGGAGCCGTCGTACAGGGTGCAGCGGACGTTGATCATCGGATAGCCCGCCAGAACGCCCCGGGTCATCGCCTCGCGGAGGCCCTTTTCAACGGCGGGGATAAAGTTCTTGGGAACAACGCCGCCGACGATCTTATCCACAAACTCGAACTCAGCGGAACCGTCGTAAATCGGCTCGAACTCGATCCAAACGTCGCCAAACTGGCCGTGGCCGCCGGTCTGCTTCTTGTGACGGCCCTGGGCCTTCGCGGACTTCTTAATGGTCTCGCGGTAGGGCACTCTGGGATCCTGAAGGTCTGCTTCGACGTTGAACTTGTTTTTCAGCTTGGCGCAGATGACATCCAGATGCATCTCGCCCATACCGGACAGCAGCATATCGCCGGTTTCGGCGTTCTTTTCCACCTTAAAGGTGGTGTCTTCCTCGAGCAGCTTATACAGTCCACCGAAGACCTTGTCCTCCTCGCCGCGCTTCTTGGCGGTCACCGCCATGGAAATCGCCGGCGGGGCGAACTCGACGCGCGGGAAAACGACGGGGCTGCTGGGGTCGCAGAGGGTGTCCCCCGTGGCGGTGTACTGGAGCTTGGCAACGGCGCCGATATCCCCCGCGACGAGGTGGTCGATGCTGGAGGTCTTCTTGCCCAGCATATAAAGCACGCTGTTGATCTTTTCGTTCTTTTCGGCTGCGGTGTTAAAGACCGGGGTGTCCACGGTCAACTTGCCGGAATAGACCTTGAACAGGGAGATCTTGCCCACGAAGGCGTCCGTCAGGGTCTTAAACACCTGGGCGGAGAAGGGTTCATCCACCGAGCAGGTGCGCTTGACCTCGGAATTGTCCTTCGGGTTGACGCCAACCCTGGCGGGAACTTCGTCCGGAGCGGGGAAGAAGCGAACGATGCTGTCCATCAGGCGGGCAACGCCGAGCTGGGGCACGGCCGCCGTGCAGAAAACCGGGGTCAAA
>JBMNTV010000080.1:0-7033 GCA_050945915.1 Christensenellales bacterium | reverse complement strand
AAAAAACTGGATGACGCCGGCGTTCGCCCCGAGGACATCAAGTCCTTGGAGGATATCCGGCTTCTTCCCTTTACCGTCAAGGACGATCTTCGGGACAATTATCCCTTTGGGATGTTCGCCGTCCCGATGCGGGACGTCGTTCGCGTCCACGCCTCCTCCGGCACCACCGGCAAGGCCACCGTCGTGGGATACACGAAAAACGACCTTGCCATGTGGGCAGAGGCGGTGGCGCGCATGGCCGTCGCCGGCGGCGCGAGCTGCGATGACATCGCCCAGATCTCCTTTGGATACGGCCTGTTTACCGGGGCTTTGGGCCTGCATTACGGCCTGGAGCGCCTGGGCGCTACGGTCATCCCCGTCTCCGCGGGGAACACCGAGCGCCAGATTACGCTGATGCGGGATTTCGGCACCACGCTGCTGGTCGCCACGCCGAGCTACGCCATGTATCTCGCCGAAACGGCGGAGCGCATGGGCGTCCTGGGCGACCTGAAGGTGAGGATCGGCCTGGTGGGCGCGGAAGGCTCCACCAACGAACTCAGAAACAAGATCGCGGAAAAGTTCGGCGCGGTAGTGACGGAAAACTACGGCCTTTCGGAAGTCATCGGCCCGGGCGTGGCAGGCGAATGCGTGTATCACACCGGCATGCACATCTGCGAGGACCTGTTCTATATCGAGATCCTGAACCCCGAGACCGGCGAGCCCGTACAGGAAGGCGAGACCGGCGAAGTGGTCATCACCCCGCTGATGAAGGAAGCCCTGCCCATCCTGCGTTACCGCACCCACGACCTTTCCCGCTTCCTGCCCGGCGAATGCCCCTGCGGCAGGACGACGCGGCGACTGGCCCAGCTGACCGGACGGACGGACGACATGCTGATCATCCGGGGCGTGAACGTGTTCCCCAGCCAGATCGAGGGCGTGTTGCTCACCATCAAGGGCATCGGCCCCCATTACGAGATCATCGTCACCCGGGAGGATTATCTCGACCGGCTGGAGGTGGTCGTGGAGCTTCTGGATTCCAGCCTGCTGGAAAAGTGGAGCGAACTGGAAGCGCTCCAGCAGAAGATCCAGCACGAGCTGCGCGTCGTGTTGCAGATCGACGCGAAGGTGACGCTGGTGTCCCCCAACACCCTCCGGCGGTTTGAGGGCAAGGCAAGAAGAGTGAAGGACTTAAGGTGAATCAATCATGAAAGAATTGATGCTGGGCAACGAAGCGATTGCCCGGGGTGCGTACGAGGCAGGGGTGACCGTCGTGTCCTCCTATCCCGGCACCCCCAGCACTGAAATAACCGAATGCGCTGCAAAATACGACGAAATATACGCCGAATGGGCGCCGAACGAAAAGGTCGCCCTGGAGGTGGGGCTGGGCGCCGCCATTGCCGGCGCGCGGACGATGTGCTGCATGAAGCACGTCGGGCTGAACGTCGCCGCCGACCCGCTGTTTACCGCTTCCTACACCGGGATGAACGCCGGGCTGGTAATCGTGGTGGCGGACGACCCGGGCATGCATTCCAGCCAGAACGAGCAGGACAGCCGGTACTACGCCAAGGCCGCCCACGTTCCCATGCTGGAGGCGTCGGACAGCGCCGAATGCAAATTCATGGTCAAAAGGGCGCTGGAGCTTTCCGAGGAGTACGACACCCCCGTCCTCTTGCGCGTCACCACCCGCATCGCCCACGCCAGAAGCCTGGTGGAGCTTTGCCAGCGGGAGGAATCTCCGCTGAAGGCCCTGGAAACGAACCCCAGAAAGTACGTGATGATGCCCGGTTTTGCAAAAGCGCGGCACGTCGTGGTGGAGCAGCGGGAAAACCGGCTCGCCGCGGATTGCAACGCTTTTTCTGACCTGAACAGGCTGGAACTTCTCGGCAAGGACCTGGGTGTGGTCTGTTCCGGCGCCGCGTATCAGTACGTCAAAGAAGCCCTGCCTGATGCCTCCGTGTTGAAGCTGGGCATGGTGTATCCCCTGCCCCTTGACCTGGTCAGGCAGCTTTCCGAGCACGTCCGGGAACTGGTGGTGATCGAGGACGGCGAGCCCTTCTTCGAAGAAGCTATCAAGGCCGCCGGCTTCGCCGCCTCCGGCAAGGAAAAAACCGGCGTTCAGGGCGAGCTTTTTGCAAGAAAGGTCGCAGCGCTCTTTGCCGGCGCTCCCGATCCCGGCCCCATGGAGACGCCAAACATCCCCGTCCGCCCGCCGGTGCTTTGCCCCGGCTGTCCCCACAGAGGGCTGTTTTACACCCTGCACAAGCTGGGCGTGCGCGTTTCGGCGGACATCGGGTGCTATACCCTGGGCGCGATGCCCCCGCTGAACGCTGTGGACACCGTGGTCTGCATGGGCGCGTCCATCGGTATGGCTCACGGCGGCGAAAAAGCCCGGGGCCGCGAATTTTCCGAAAAGACCGTCGCCGTCATCGGCGATTCCACCTTTTTGCATTCCGGCATCACCGGTCTGATCAACGCCGTGTATAATGAATCCACCGGCGTCGTCATCATCGCGGACAACTCCACCACCGGCATGACGGGGCATCAGGAAAACCCGGCGACGGGCAAAAACCTCAAGGGGGACATCGCGCCCCAGGTGGATCTGGTGAATTTGTGCAAATCTCTGGGAATCCACCGGGTGACGGTGGCCGACCCCTTCGACCTGAAGGAGTTTACCGCCCTGGTCAAGGCGGAGCTTTCGGCAGACGAGCTGTCCGTCATCATCGCGAGGCGGCCCTGCGCCCTCTTGAAGTGCGTCAAGCCTTCCCCGCCGCTTCATGTGACCGACGACTGCATCAACTGCAAGGCCTGCATGAAACTGGGCTGCCCGGCCATCACCAACCCCGGTGACAGGCCGCGCATCGACCCCGCCCTTTGCAACGGGTGCGGCCTTTGCGCGAAGGTTTGCCCCAAGGGAGCCATCCAAGGAGGTGCAGCAGAATGATCCAGATCGTCATCGTCGGCGTGGGCGGCCAGGGAACGCTGCTCGCCAGCAAAATCCTCGGCCACATCGCCGTTCATTCCGGGCTGGACACCAAGGTCAGCGAAGTCCACGGCATGAGCCAGCGGGGCGGCTCGGTCATCACCCATGTGCGCATCGCGGAACAGGGCGAAAAGGTGCATGCCCCCCTGGTGGAGCAGGGCGGGGCGGACGTCGTCCTCGCCTTTGAGCGGCTGGAAGCCCTGCGCGCCCTGCCTTACCTCAAAAAGGGCGGCACGATGATCCTGAACGACCAGAAGATCCTGCCCATGCCGGTGATCACCGGCGCGGCGGAATACCCCGAAGATGCCCTTTCCACCATCCGGGCTTCTGCCAACACCATCGCGGTGGACGCCCTTTCCGTCGCCATGGAGTGCGGCAGCGTTCGGGCGGCCAACGTCGTGATGCTGGGCGTTTTGTCCAGACTTTTGCCCTTTGCCCCCGAAGTATACGAGGACGCGATCAGGGCGCTGATCAGGCCCCAGTTCGTCGAGCTGAACCTTGCCGCCTTCGCGGCGGGCAGGGCTTTGACCGACTGACCGGCATCCCGACACGAAAAGAGGTTTCACCATGGTGACAAAAACCGTACACAATCGAGAGATGGAGCTCATGCCCAGGGATCAGCTCCAGCTTTTGCAGCAGTACCGGCTGCGAAACACGGTTCAGTACCTTTACGACCACTCGCCTTTTTACAGAAAACGGTTGGAGGAGTCTGGTGTTCGCCCCGAGCAGATCCGGACGCTGGAGGACATCCAACGGCTGCCCTTCACCGTCAAGACCGACCTTCGGGACAATTATCCCGACGGCATCTTCTCCGCTCCCACCGAAGAAATCGTACGCTATCACGTTTCCTCCGGCACCACGGGCAAGCCCACCGTCGTGGGCTGCACCCAGCACGACCTGGATATGTGGACGGATTGCGTGGCCCGCTCTTTGGGGGCCGCGGGCTGCACCAAGAGGGACATCGCCCAGATCGCCTACGGCTACGGCCTGTTCACCGGCGGACTGGGCCTGCACGACGGCTGCCAGGCCTTTGGCGTCACCGTCATCCCCGCTTCTTCGGGCAACACCTCCCGTCAGCTCATGCTGATGCAGGACCTCAAACCCACCGTCCTTTGCTGCACCCCCAGCTATGCCCTGTATCTGGGGGAAGCGCTGCACAAGCAGGGCATTTCCCCCAAAAACCTCACGCTGCGGGTGGGGATTTTTGGCGCCGAGCCCTGGACCGAGGAGATGCGCCAAAGGATCGAAGCGCTGTTGGGTCTGGACGCCCTGGATATTTACGGGCTTTCCGAGACCTCCGGCCCCGGCGTGGCCGTCGAGTGCATCGAAGCGAAGCACGGCCTGCACTTCTGGGAGGATAATTTCATCTTCGAAATCCTCAACCCCGATACCCTGGAGCCGGTGCCGGACGGCGAGTACGGCGAGCTGGTGATCACCACCATCAACCGCACCGGCATGCCCACCCTGCGCTACAGGACCAGGGACATCACCCGCATCCTTCCGGAGCCCTGCATCTGCGGCCGCACCCACAGGCGCATCGACCGCCTGAAGGGCCGCAGCGACGATATGCTGATCATCCGGGGCGTCAACGTCTTCCCCAGCCAGATCGAATCCGTCCTGGCCGGACTGAAGGGCATCATGCCCCATTACCGCATCATCGTGGACAGGAAGAACAATCTGGACACCCTGGACGTCCAGGTGGAGCTGGCGCCGGATATGCCCTTCGACGAGGTCAAGACCATCGAAAGCCTGCGCGCCGAGATCGAAAGGGGCATCAACGCCACCCTCGGCCTTTCCGCGGGGGTGCACCTCGTGCAGCCCAACACCATCGAGCGCAGCGAAGGCAAGGCCAAGCGCGTCAAAGACCTTCGCAGGGTTTACGATTAACGATTGCGTTTGCGCCTGCTGCATGCGACTCGCTTGCGGCGGGCGCAAAAATTGCATCAAAGGCGCAATCCTGAACCCGCATCGTTGCACTTGGAACACTTCCGTAGTAAAATAGAATCATCACCCTTCGCAGTCGGCGAGCTGTTCGCCGCACTTCCTTTTGACCTTCCGGAGGTATGACATGTTTATCCGCCAGATTTCCGTCTTTATTGAAAACCGAAAGGGCCGTCTGGCCGAATTCTGCCGTCTTCTTGGCGAACATGAGATCGACATGATCGCCATCACCATCGCAGACACCACCAGCTTCGGCATTCTCAGGGCGATCGTGGACGACACGGACCGGGCGGTGAAAGTGCTTCGCGAAGCGAATTACGCCGTCACCATCACCGAGGTGCTGGCCGTCGCCATCGACGACCGCCCCGGCGGCTTGGCCTTCGCCCTGGAAAAGCTGCGGGACGCGGGCATCAGCGTGGAATACCTGTATTCCTTTGTCCGCCATATCGAGGGTCAGTGCGTGATCCTCCTTCGGGTGGACGATCCCACGCTGGCCGTCAAGGCGCTGAAAGACGGAAGCGTGCGCCTGCTCTCCTTCGAGGAGATCATCCAGAGCAAATAAGCCTGTTTTCGGGCAGTCCAGCGGCTCTTTGGGCCGCTGTTTCATTTCCAGCAAAAAAACGGGAAAAAGTGTTCGTGTTCGCTTGAAATCCGCAATGGTTCTGATAAAATGGTTACCATTGATTAAGGATGAAAGGCCAAATGAACAGATTCAAACTTGTTTCCGATTATCAGCCCGCCGGGGACCAGCCCCAGGCCATCGACGAACTGGTCAAAGGCATCCGGGAAGGGAAGGAAACCCAGGTGTTGCTCGGCGTCACCGGTTCGGGCAAAACCTTTACGATGGCCAACGTCATCGAGCGGGTGCAACTGCCCACTTTGGTGCTGGCCCACAACAAGACGCTGGCCGCCCAGTTGTGCAACGAGTTCAAGGCGTTTTTCCCGGACTCGGCGGTGGAGTATTTTGTTTCGTATTACGACTATTACCAGCCCGAGGCGTACATCCCCTCCTCGGACGCTTATATCGAAAAAGTCGCCACCGTGAACGACGAGATCGACAAGCTGCGCCACAGCGCCACCTGCGCGCTGAACGAGCGCAAAGACGTGATCATCGTCGCCTCCGTCAGCTGTATTTACGGCCTGGGCGACCCGGAGGAATACCTCAAACTGTCCATTTCGCTGCGCCCGGGCATGCGCATCGACCGGGACGAAGTCATAAGAAAACTTGTGGACATCCAGTACGAGCGCAACGATTACGACCCCGTGCGCGGCACCTTCCGGGTACGGGGGGATGTCTTGGAGATTCTGCCCTCCAACGCGGAAAAATCCGCCATCCGGGTGGAGTTTTTCGGGGACGAGATCGAAAAAATCAGCGAGGTTTCCGCCGTCACCGGCGCGGTGCTGGCGAATTTGAACCACGCCGCCATCTTCCCCGCCAGCCACTACGCCACCAGCCGGGAAAAGATGGAGCCCGCCCTGAAACAGATTGAACGGGATCTGGAAATCCGGCTTTCCGAGCTGCTGGCGGAAGGCAAGCTGGTGGAGGAGCAGTGCCTGCGCCAGCGCACCACCTATGACATCGAGATGATGCGGGAGATCGGCTACTGCTCCGGCATCGAGAATTATTCCCGCTATTTTGACGGCAGGAAGCCCGGCGAGCCGCCGTACACGCTTTTGGACTACTTCCCGGACGAGTTTTTGCTGATCGTGGACGAGTCCCACGTGACGCTGCCCCAAGTGCGGGGGATGTACGCCGGGGACCGTTCCCGAAAGCAGACCCTGGTGGACTACGGCTTCCGCCTGCCCGCCGCCTTTGACAACCGGCCTTTGAAGTTCGACGAGTTTTTGACCCGCATCGGCCAGCGGATCTACGTTTCCGCCACCCCGGGGGATTACGAGCTGGAGCAGACCCGCGGCGAGATCGTCGAGCAGATCATCCGCCCCACCGGGCTTGTGGATCCGGAGGTAGAGGTGCGCCCCGTCAAGGGCCAGGTGGACGACCTTTTGGGGGAAATCAGAAAGACCACCGAAAAGGGCTTCCGCACCCTGGTCACCACCCTGACCAAGCGGATGGCGGAACATTTGACGGAATACTTCGAATCCATGGGCGTTCGGGTGCGGTACATGCACTCC
>JBMNTV010000079.1:0-7062 GCA_050945915.1 Christensenellales bacterium | reverse complement strand
AGCGGATGACGCCGCATTGCTCCCGCTGCTTGAATCTTTGCCGACAGGACGTATTTGTTACATGGGCAATCTTCTTCTCTTTCCGATGATCTTCCTGGCGGGATTCGTCGACGCCATCGCCGGCGGAGGCGGGCTGATTTCCCTTCCTTCCTACTACGCTTCCGGCGTCGCGGCGCACACGGCCCTCGGGAGCAACAAGTTCTCCTCTTCTCTTTCCACCCTGGCTGCTTCGGTGCAATACATCGAAAACCGCCGGGTGCACGTTCCCATTGCCCTGGTTTGTGGCATCTTCTCCGTCGCGGGCTCCGCCCTCGGCGCCCGGCTCGCCCTGCTTGTCAGCGGCAAGGGCATCGGCATTCTGATGATCGTACTCACGCCGCTCGTCGCGGCTTTCACCATCGCACAAAAGGATTTCGGCGCTGCGGAAAAACAGCGGCTTTTCGGCTTTCCCCTGTATGCCGCCTGCGCGATCCTCGGCCTTACCCTCGGCGCGTACGACGGCTTTTTCGGCCCCGGAACCGGCACTTTCTGGATCATCTGCCTGACCTCTTTCGTGGGGCTTGACGCCGTGCAGTCCAGCGGTACCGCCAAGCTCGCCAACCTGGCTTCGAACATCGGCGCCCTCGCGACCTTTGCCTTCAGCGGCAAGATCGATTACGCCCTGGCCGCTCCCGCCGCCCTGTTCGGCATCGCCGGCGGGGTCGTCGGCTCCCGGCTGGCCATCCGTCGGGGAGCGAAGGTGATCCGGCCGATGATGCTGGGTGTTTTGGCACTCCTTTTGATCAAAGTCGCTGTGGACACCTTTGCCTGAGACGAATCGGAGGAAACAATGTTCAAAATGCTGGTGCTTGATCTTGACGGAACTCTGGTGGGCAACTCCGGCAGGATTGCGGAGACCGACAAGGCCGCCGTCCGCGCCGCGGAGGATGCGGGAATCACCGTCGTCCTCGCCTCTGCCCGGCCGTATGCCGCGGTTGCCGGCGTCCTCAAGGAACTCGCCCTTGCCGATCCGTATGTCATCGCGGGTTCCGGCGCCTCTGTTTGGCGGGCGGCAGAAGATTTTAAGTTCTTCGGCCACTTGATGACCCCGCAGCAGGTCAAAGAATGCGCCAAATTCGCCCTGCGGCACGGTTGCGACTGCCTTGCGGTCCGGGAGGACGGAAGCTATTATGCGCAGGAGTTCAACGCCTCCACATCCTTTTATGGAGACACCTTCCGCATGCAGGGCTTTCTCGTCGATTTCGAGCGGGACGACTGCAACGACTGCTGCAAGGTGATGCTTTTTACCCCGCCGGACGCTGAAGCCGTCTCTTCTTGCATGGAGCGCATGAAGCGGGAACTGCCGGAATGCGGCGTTTCCAAAACCTGGGCGAATATTTTGGAGTTTTACCCCTCCCACGAAGTCAGTAAAGAACGGGCGATGGCGCGCCTTGCCTCTCATTTGGGGATCGACATGACCGAAACCGTCGCCATCGGGGACGATCTTGTGGATATCGGCATGATCCGGTCCGCCGGGCTGGGCATCGCGATGGCCAACGCAGACGAAGCGGTCAAAGCCGCGGCGGATTTTGTCACCCGAAGCAACGACGAAGGCGGTGTTGCCCATGTGGTCTTCACCCGCCTCCTGAACCGGAAGCCATGAAGTACAGGATCGGTGAAGTCGCCGAGCTTTTCGGCCTGACGAAGGGCGGCGTGCGCTTTCTTGAGAAAAAAGGGGTGATCCGCTCCCAGCGGGACGAGCGCAACGGCTACCGGTATTATGACAGGGAGCAAATCACGAACATCAAGCAGCTCCGTTCTTACCAGGCCATGGGCTTTTCCCTGGAGGAGGCCATGGATCTGATGCATAACGGCGATCCGGACCGGGTGCTGGCCTGCATCCAAAAAAAGGAGTGCGAACTCGCCGCCCAAATCGAACACATCAGGCGGATGGTGTCCGCCCTGAAGCGGCACGCGGACAGGGTTTCCTCCGCCGGTTTGGCAGACAGCGTCTGGGTCAAATCCCCCCGCCCCGCGATGTATCGCATCTCCGTGTGGGAGGATCTCGTCCGCCAGGGCGCAATCCCCGAAACGACAGATCCGAACATCCTGCGTGAGCGCAAAGAAGCCGAGGCCTCTTTCATCTCCTGCATGCCGGAGGTTACGCTGAGCCTTCTGGTCAGAAAGGCAGACAACGGTTTCATCGTCGCCCGGGGCTCCTGCATCGAAAAGGAGGATGCGCACCGGCTGAATGTGGTCATCAACAGCCAGGTGGAGGAATACCCCGCCCACAGCGACTGCTATTGCGCGATCCTCAAGAGCGATGGCAGCAGGCGGGCGTTGGACGAGGTCCTGAAACAGGTGGAGCGAATGGAACAGCGGGGCGAAAGGCTCTCAGGAGATATCATCGGCAGAATGCTTTTCAGAAGGTGTTGCCCAAACAGTTTTATCGCGCACCTCGAATTCTGGATACCCTTTGAGAAAGCATGTACGACAAAATATTAACTTGACAATACAGTTGCTATACTGTTTTAAAATACCCGTGACGGCCATATGGAAATCACTGGGTATTTTTCTTATGGCCGTCAAGAAAAAATATCGGAGGGAAAGACATGAAGAAACTGCTCTGTTTGTTTCTCGCGTTGGCGCTGGTCTTTGGTTGCGCCGCCTGCGCGACGACGGACTCCGAAGTAAACGGCGATCCCGTCCCAGCGATTGAGCCGACCCCCGTCCCCGAAGCCGGCATTTATACCCCGGGCAGCTACACTGGCAAGGCCAGGGGCTTTGGCGGGGAAGTGACCGTCGAGGTCACCGTTGATGCAAACGCGATCACCAATGTTCTTGTCATCGGCGACTCCGAAACCGCCGGCGTGGGCACCCTTGCCATCGAGCAAATGCCTGACGCCATCCTCGCCGCCCAGTCCGCTCAGGTGGACAGCGTGACCGGCGCCACCATCACCAGCGCCGCCATCATCGAAGCGCTGGAAAAGGCCCTTGCTGCCGCCCGGGGCGAAGCACAGGAAGTCGGCGCCATCTCCTTCACCCCCGGAACGTATACCGGAACCGGAGCGGGGTATAACGGCAACGTCGTGCTTTCCGTCACCTTCTCCCAGGACGCCATCACCGGCATCGAGATCGTGGAGCAGAGGGAAACCGAGCATGTCGGCGACTGCGCCTACGACATCATGTTCCAGGCCATCATGGACCACACCTCCACCGGAGTAGACGTGGTTTCCGGCGCCACCTTCACCAGCAACGCCATCCTCACCGCTGTGGAGGACGCCGCAAATCAGGCTGGCTGCAGCGTCGATGCCCTCCGCGTCGGTGCGATCCCCTATACCCTGACTCCGAAAGCGAAGATCACCGACACCTATGACGTGGTCGTCGTCGGCGCGGGCGGCGCGGGCATGGCTGCAGGCGCGGCCGCAGCGCAGCAGGGCGCCACCGTCCTCGTCATCGAAAAGAACGTGGAAATGGGCGGAAACACCCTGGTTTCCGGCGGCTCATTCCAGGCCGTTCAGCCCTCCCTCGTCTGGGATCCGGAGAATCCGGAAGCCACCACCGGCATCTTCGAGCCCACCGGCGAAGAAGTGAACAAGGTCAAGTCCGACGTTGGCCGCCTCGCCACGCTGAGGACCATCCTCGATTGGAGCGAGCAGCCCTTTGACGGTTCCAACACCGCCCATATCAAAAACGTGGACGACTACGACCTGCCCAGCCGGGGCGTGCATCCCGAATACCTGGATACCCTGCTCACCCTCAAGGAGCAGATCCGGGAGTATCTCAAGTATGCTGACAAGCATCTGAGCCGGGGCGAGTCTGAAACCGATTTGACTGTGTTCTCCACCATCGAACTGCACATTTTCCAGACCTATTACGGCGGGCTGCGCTTGAGCCACGACAAGTCCGAGTGGATTTACAGCGACTTCGAACTGGTCAAGCAGATGTGCGAAAAGGCCTATGACATCAAGCCCTGGCTGATCGAGCAGGGCGCCCAGTTCAATAACCAGATTACCGGAACGCTGATCGGCTGCCTGTGGCAGCGCACGAACTCCGTGAGAGGCGGAATCGTGGACGGCGAGGAGTACAAGAGCAAGTGGGGCGGATACTTCAAGGTTCCGGAGAACACCATCCTGAAGGCCAACCCCAAGAACAAGATCATGACCCGCACCACCGCCGATGCCCTGATCACCGATTCCAGCGGCCGCGTGGTGGGCGTCCACGCCACCCAGTACGACGGCACCGAGGTGGAGATCACCGCAACCAAGGGCGTCATCCTCGCCACCGGCGGATACGCCGCGAACATCCAGATGGTGATT
The DNA here is from genome assembly GCA_050945915.1 of Christensenellales bacterium. Taxonomy (GTDB): domain Bacteria; phylum Bacillota; class Clostridia; order Christensenellales; family CALWSW01; genus CALNBC01. The sequence continues at coordinate 2,764 of JBMNTV010000079.1, read as the reverse complement.
GATACCAACAAGTACTGGTCATCCGACGACCTCCTGCCCACCATCAAGACCACCAACCGCAACTTCGCCATGGGCGACGGCATCGTCATGGCCCAGGCCGTGGGCGCTGCGGTCACCGGAATGGGCTATACCCAGCTCATGCCCCTCGGCTGGGTTGACAACGGCAACCTCGCGGGCGGCACCGGCGAAAACGTGATCTACATCAGCCCCGCAGGTCATCCCAACGCGGGTAAGCGCTTCGTCGACGAATCCGCAGAGCGCGACGTCCTCTCCCAGGGCGCCTTCGATTACGGCACGGACGGAGGAGTCTACGTCGAGCTGGGCAACGCGGGCCAGGGCACCGCAGAAAACAACATCGAAGGCCGCGTGTATTACTGCACCCTCGAGGAGGCCGAGGAACTGCTGGGCATCGACGCTGCGGTTCTCGAGCAGACCATCCGGGAGTACGACGCCTATATCATCGGCGCGACGGATGTTTCCCCCGTTCCTTCCAAGAACGCTTATCGCGGCACCATCGGCAACTGCGACAGGGATGAGGATGGCCACTACATCATCGAATCCTATCACATCGATAAGATCAAGGTCCGTTTCATGGCGCCTTCCACCCACCACACCATGGGCGGACTGGTGGTCGACCTGGATCGCCATGTGCTGGATTCCAGCGGCAAACCCATCCCCGGCCTGTATGCTGCCGGTGAAGTGACCGGCGGATTCTTCGCGGGCAACCGCCTCGGCGCAAACGCCGTGACCGAAATTCTGGTCTCCGGCCGTATCGCTGGCGAAAGCGCCGCAGCCGGCAAGTAACCATACGCCGTTCTTTCGAACACAATACAAAAGCGGCCGCCCGGTTTCCCGGGCGGCCGTCCTTTGCGCTGGAATTGAAATGGCACAGCATGGGCAGGGCAGGGATCGCCTTTTACAGCTTGATATTGAGCAGCCTGCCCTTTTTCTGATACCAGACCTTGGTGACCTTCAGCGGTGTCCTGGTTTCGAGCTGAATGATCACCCGATCCTTGTCCTTCTTCGCCTCATCATGCTTTTCCTTTTGGCTCGCAGGAGACTTGAGGATAACGCCCCGGCTGGCATCCGCCGTTTTGCGGTCGTTCAGCTTTGACGAAATGTCCAGCATCCTGCTCCTGATGGTGGAAAGCAATTCTTCCTTCTTGGCGGTGGAGATGCCCCGGGCGCCGTCCAGCTGGATTTCGGTCTCCAGAGTTCTGACCCTGGCTTTCATCTTCAGCATGGCGATGCGCGCTGCGCTCACCCGTTTGATCGTGCTATCGGCATTCAATACCCCCCTGCAGGAAATCCTCCTCAAGGAGCATCTCCATAGTTGCGATGCTCTGATCAACGTCGGAAAAGTCCTGGGCATCGCCGGAGGCTTTTTTGTTTTTCAGTTCCGCTTTTCTCTGGTTCAGCTGGTCATTCAGGCTCTGAAGATGCTCCTTGAGCTCTTTTTTGGCCAACTCCTTTTCTTGCCGGGTCATTTCCTGGTTCGACGAAATTCCGCGCATCTGGTTCTGGACGTTGGACATTTGCTTCTGAATGGCCTTGACGATGCCATCCTGGCTTGCCGCGTCCAGCCCCTGAATCCGGCTGGCGCTGATGGAGTAGCTGTTTGAGCTGCCCGCAATTCTCATCATTGATCCCTCGTTCCATTCTAGTTGCTGCGGCTAGGGGCAAACGGATCCCATTGGGAATTCGTTTGAACATACAACCCTTAATTATTATATCGTTTCGAATTCTTTACCCTTTATGCTCCAGCCAAAAATAGTCACCAAATTTTATCCATTTTTTGCTATTCCCCACAAATGTGACTCGGCCAGTTCGCCTTTTTGTCTGTCATTGGATTTGCCCACGGTGCCGGCAGATCCGAAAGGTAGCAGGACCGCTGTTTGGGCGGGAATGCGGCGGTGCATTGAGTTGCCGGAAAAGGCGGAAATACGAACAAAAAAAGGACCGCCTTGCTGGAGGTCCTTCGAACCCATGGAACCAAACTCAGTTAAGGGCGTCCTTAAGAGCCTTGCCGGCCTTGAAGGTGGGCGCTTTGGAAGCGGGAATGTCAATCTCAGCTCCGGTAAGGGGATTGTGACCTTTGCGGGCGCCGCGCTCTTTAACCTCAAATGTGCCGAAGCCGACGAGCTGAACCTTCTCTCCCCGCGCGAGGGTTTCGGTAACGGTGGAAACGAAGGCGGAAACGGCCTTTTCTGCATCCTTTTTCGAAAGTGCGCTCTTCTCGGCAATAGCGGCAACGAGTTCGTTCTTGTTCATGGTTGATCCTCCTGAAAAAAAGTGTGGTTGCTTACAGAAAGAGATCGCGACGGCCGCCAGCGAAACCGCGGCTTCGTGCTGCCTGATCCAATCATATGCCGAGTCCCAAACGCAACTGTGGACGGGCTTCTCGGCCCTCTTATTCTAGCAGTATTTCCTAGATTCTACAAGACTTTTCAGACATATGACCCTCAATTTTGGGGCGTTTTCGCTTTAATCCGGTCCCACACCGCATCCAGCTCCCTTAGTGAGAGTTCTTCCATGTTTCTGCCGCTTTTATTCACTTCCTCCTCCATCAGGCAGAAGCGGCGGGTGAACTTCTCCGTCGCCCTGTTCAGCGCAAGTTCGGGGTCGATGCCCGAAAGTCTGGCGGCGTTCACCACGGCGAAGAGCAGGTCTCCCATCTCTTCAAAGGCGCGGCCCTTGTTTCCGCTTTCCAGCTCCGCCGCAAACTCCCCGACCTCTTCCACCACCTTCTTCAGGGCCTCCTGGG
>JBMNTV010000078.1:0-7122 GCA_050945915.1 Christensenellales bacterium | reverse complement strand
TGATGCCCTTTTCCGGCTGATAAAGGCCGAACAGCACGCTCATCAAGGTGGACTTCCCTGCGCCGTTTTCGCCCAAAAGGGCGTGGATTTCGCCCCTTTTGAGCCGAATGGTCACGTCATCATTCGCAACGACGCCGGGGAACTCCTTGGTTATGTTGAGCATCTCGATCACATAGTCCATGGGCTTCCTCCTGACGTGAGTTCACATGAGTATATTATATATGATATAAGGCGAATAATAAACAGCCAATTGCCCCCGCCACAGCCAAAACGCCCCCTGAAGCAGCCGCAAAACCGGCGCGATTTTCCCTTCTGTGCCGTTTTATTGCAATATTTTACCTGACCAAATATAATAATAAGATATGACAGGCCCAAGAAGCGAACTGTAATGCAAAACCGCAAGGGAGATATACGATGGAAAACAAAACCTATTATCTGACGACGCCGATTTATTATCCCAGCGACAAGCTGCACATCGGCCACGCCTATACCACCGTCGCGGGGGACGCCATCGCCCGCTTCAAGCGCATGACGGGGTATGACGTTTTTTACCTGACGGGTTCGGACGAGCACGGCCAGAAGATCGAGCGCAAGGCCCTGGCAAAGGGCGTGGCGCCTCAGCAGTATGTGGACGAGATCGTGTCCACTTTCAAGGACCTTTGGGCCCTTTTGGATATCTCGTACGACAAATTCATCCGCACGACGGACGATTACCACATGAAAACCGTCCAGAAGATCTTCAAAAAGCTGTATGAGCAGGGGGATATTTACAAGGGCAGTTACACCGGCAAATACTGCACGCCCTGCGAATCCTTCTGGACCGAAACCCAGCTGAAGGAAGGCTGCTGCCCGGACTGCGGCGGAGCGGTGGAGGAGATGACCGAGGAAGCGTACTTCTTCCGCATGAGCAAGTACGCGCCCCGGCTGATCGAGTACATCAAAGAACACCCGGAATTCATCCAGCCGCCGGAGCGGGCCAACGAGATGCTTTCCAACTTCCTGCTGCCCGGCCTGGAGGACCTTTGCGTATCCCGCACCAGCTTCAAGTGGGGCGTTCCCGTGGACTTTGACGATCAGCACGTGGTGTACGTCTGGATCGACGCCCTTTCGAACTACATCACAGCCTTGGGATACATGCAGGACGACCCCACCTTGTTTGAAAAGTTCTGGCCCGCCAACGTGCACCTGGTGGGGAAGGAGATCGTGCGCTTCCACACGATTTACTGGCCCATCATGCTGATGGCCCTGGACCTCCCTTTGCCCAAACAGGTGTTTGGCCACGGCTGGCTGGTGCTTTCCGGCGGCAAGATGAGCAAGTCCAAGGGCAATGTGGTGGACCCGGTGGAGCTTTGCAACCGCTACGGGGTGGACGCCATCCGCTATTTCCTGCTTCGGGAAGTGCCCTTTGGCCAGGACGGAACCTTTAGCAACGAGGCGCTTCTCAACCGCATCAATTCCGATCTAGCGAACGATCTGGGCAACCTACTGTCCCGCACCGTGGCGATGATCGAAAAGTACTTCGACGGGATCCTCCCCAGCCCCGAAAAGCGCGATTGCTGCCACGAGGGCGAGTGCTGCTGCCAGCCGGAGAAGGACGATTTCGATCTGATCAACACCGCCCTTTCCCTGCACCGCACGGTGGAGGAAAAGATGGACGCGCTGAAGATGCCCAACGCCCTGGCGGAAATCTTCGCCTTCATCGGCAAGTGCAACAAGTATATCGACATCACCATGCCCTGGGTGCTGGCCAAGAGCGAAGAGACCAAACCCCGCCTGGGAACGGTGCTTTACAACCTGGCGGAAAGCCTGCGCATCGCCGGCGTGCTGCTTTCCCCCTTCCTGACCCAGACGCCGGCGAGGATGTTCGCACAACTCGGCGTACCGCAGGGGTATGCCCAAAGCTGGGATTCCCTTTCGGTCTTCGGCGTGCTGGAACCGGGCACCAGGGTGCAAAGGGGCGAGCCCTTGTTCCCGCGCATCGACGTGGAAAAGGAGCTTGCCGCCCTCGCCGCCGCCCACGCGCCGGCAGAAGAAGCCCAAAAACCCGAAAAACCCGCAAAGGAAGAAAAACAGCCCGAAGCCAGGAAGGAAGAGGAGGAGTTCCCGGCAAAGGAGATTTCCATCGAGGATTTCGCCAAAATCGACCTGCGCTTGGGCCTGGTCACCGCCTGCGAAACCATCGAAAAGGCGGACAAGCTGTTAAAACTCACCGTCAAAATCGGCGACGAGGAGCGCACCATCTGCTCGGGCATCCGCAAGTGGTATCAGCCGGAGGATTTGATCGGCAAAACCGTGGTGGTGGTCGCCAACCTCAAGCCCCGGAAAATGCGCGGAATTATTTCCCACGGCATGATCCTTTGCGCCAGCGACCCAGATGACGAGCGCCTGACCGTCATCACCACGCTGGCGGAAGCGGAACACGGCTGGACGGTGAGCTGATGTACCTGATCGACACCCACACCCATTATACGGACGATCGCTTTGACGCGGACAGGGAGGAGCTTTTGGCCTCCCTGCCCCCTTCTGGCGTCGTCGCCGTCGTCGACTGCGCAAGCCGGGAAGAGGACTGGGAGGCCGTTTCCCGCCTTGCGCAGCGCTTTTCCCATGTATACAGCGCCCTGGGCATCCACGGCCTTGAGGCAAAGACGGCAACCCGGGGCTACCTCGAACGGCTGGAGGCAGCCGTCAAACAGGACGCCAAGTGCGTCGCCATCGGCGAGATCGGGCTGGACTATTATTACAGCAAGGAGCAAAAGGAACTGCAAAAGCGGCTGTTTCACGAGCAGCTGGACCTTGCCGTTGGCTTGGACCTTCCGGTGATCGTCCACGACCGCGAAGCCCACAGGGACGTGTTTGACGCCCTGATGGCGAGAAAGGGAAGGATCCGGGGCGTGCTGCACTGTTACAGCGGCTCTGCGGAGCTTGTCCGCGAGTATGCGCCTTTGGGATTTTATTTTGGTTTTGGCGGGTCGCTGACCTTCAAAAACAACGAAAAGGGCGCAAAAGCCGCAAAAGCCGTCCCCCTGGACCGGCTGCTGATCGAGACGGACTGCCCCTATCTGGCCCCCGTTCCCCACAGGGGAAAACGGAACGATTCCACCCTGGTGCGGCATGTTTGCGAAAAACTGGCGGAGCTGCGCGGCATGAGTTTCGAAGAAATAGCCAGAATAACAACGGAAAACGCACTTCGCCTGTTCCGCCTGCCGGGCGTCAGCACCTGATGGATGCGCCCGCAAAAAAACAAAAACCGCAGGAGCTTTTGACGCAATGACCTTGCTCTTCGACCTCCACACCCATACGAGATTCAGCCGCAGCCTGGTCCACCACCACGCAAAGGGCACGGTTTTTGAAAACGTGCAGGCAGCGGTGAATCAAAACATCGGCCTCGGGATTACCGACCACGGCCCGGGGCATGCGCTTTTTGGCCTGAAGCCGGGGGAATACCCCAAGCTGAAGGCGGAAATCGATGCGGCGAACAGCGCCCTGGGTCGCCGGGTCGCGCTGCTGGGCGTGGAGGCGAACCTCATGGACGCCGACGGCAGGGCGGACATCGACGCTTTGCCCCTGCAGCCGGAGGTCTACCTCATGGGATACCACAAGGGCGTGAAGATGCGGGGGAAATCCGGCAGAACGCTGCTGCTGCCCGCCCTGCTGACCCCGAAACGATGCAAAGAAACGATGACCGCCGCCGTCATCAGGGCCCTTGAGCGCTACCCCATCGACGTATTGACCCACCCGGGGGAATACGTACCCGTGGATTTGGCCGCCGTGGCCCGCGCCGCCGCAAGACTGGGCGTGGTCATCGAGCTGAACAACAAGCACCCCCTTGGCCAGGAACAGATCCGCACCGCCCTGGCGGCGAAGGCCTTCTTCATCCTTTCTTCGGACGCCCACGCTCCCGATCACGTCGGCGTGGTGGACAGCGCGGTGCAGGAGGCCCGGCAAGCAAAAATCCCCAAAGAAAAAATCGTGAACTCCGGGGCTTACAGTTTCGACAAGGGTCTGCGCATCGACCGGCTCGGGAAATGGGCCGCGGAACTTGCCCACTTTTCCACAGGACAAAACTGACCGCCCGCCAACGATTGATAGGCGTTTACGACATTTTTCGACGGACATTTGTGTTTTTTATGCTGATTTTCCACCTGCGAAATCCACGTTATCCACATTTTCCACACAAAATGCTGTGGATAACGTGGATAACTCTGGGTTATTCACAAATCCGCAGGTTGTGACCAGTTGTGACTCCCAAAGAGCTGGCCGCAAATCCGCCCCGCAATTTTTAACAATTTTGGGCAAATCCCTTTTTATGGGCCATTATTCCCGCGGGCAACCCCTGCCCCGAACTGCCCCAAAAAACGAAGGAGAACGAAAGACCCACCAGGATAATCCCATGAACAGTAAAGAACAGGCTTTGAGCACGTTGACCGCCCTCTCGATACCCTATGCATATTACGAACATGCCCCCGCCCATACCATGGAGGACTGCGCCGAGTTTGACAGGTTGCATGGAATTTCGTCGGATGTTTCCCACGTAAAGAACATCTTCCTTTCCAACAGGCAGCGCACCGCCTTTTACCTCGTGCTGATGGACGGGGACAAGCGCTTTTCCACCAAGGAATTTTGCGGCGCGCTGAACATCCCCCGGGTGTCCTTCGCCAAGGAGGAGGACATGCTGGAGCTTCTGGGCTGTCTCCCCGGCGCAGCCAGCCCCCTGGGGTTGATTTTTGACACCGAAAGAAGGATTACGCTGGTCTGCGACGAAAGCCTTCAGGCCAAGCGGTCGCTGCTCTTGCATCCCTTGGACAATACCGCTACGGTGGAAGTGTCCTGCTCGGATTTCTTCGACGTATTTTTGAAACACACCGGGCATGTGCCGATTTTTGTGGATATTTTTGGGGGTATTTCGGAGTAGAATTATGACTTTATAAGAATCTTACAGGGAGGACAATATGGACAAAAAAACCCTCGCAGGGATGATGGATCACACCCTGCTCAAAGCGACAGCCATGCCGGAACAGATTGACCAGGTTTGCGACGAGGCCAGGCGCATCGGCGCGGCTTCGGTCTGCGTCAATCCCTGCTATGTGGAGCGGGTCGCAAAAAACCTCGCGGGCAGCGGTGTGAAAACCTGCACCGTCGTCGGCTTCCCGCTGGGGGCAAACGCCACCGCCGTCAAGGCCTTTGAAACCGCCCATGCCGTCAGCCAGGGGGCGGAGGAGGTCGACATGGTGATCAACATCGGCATGCTCAAGGCAGGGGATCTCGAGTACGTCGCCAAGGACATCAAAGCGGTGGTGGACGCCGCTGCGGGCAAACTGGTCAAGGTCATCATCGAAACCTGCTATTTAACGGACGAGGAAAAGGTGGCCGCCTGCCAGTGCGCCGCCGCGGCGGGGGCGGATTTCGTGAAGACCAGCACCGGCTTTGGCACCGGCGGCGCCAACCCCCAGGACGTGGCGCTGATGAAGTCCGCCATCCCGGAGCGGATGAAGGTCAAGGCCTCCGGCGGGATGCGCACATTGGCGGATGTTTTGCCCAACCTCAGGGCGGGGGCGGACAGGCTGGGCGTTTCCGCAAGCCTTGCCATCCTCGCGGATCTGGACGGGTAATCACCCCATCCCGGCGCGCCGGAAAAAAGAATGATCGAGAGAAATGATCGAGAGAGAAGTAAAGATTCATGGAACAACACATCACAATGGAAAGGCTGAACGCCCTTTCCGCCCGTTTCAACGAAGACAAGGCCGCCAAAGCAGCCATGAACGCCGTGGTGAAAAACGGCATCACAGCCTCCGCCACTGCATTTGACCTGCCCAGAAGGATCAACACCGCCTGCTCGGTGGAAGTCACCGAGACGGGGGACATCACCAACCAAAAACAGAGCGGCCGCTGTTGGATGTTCGCGGCGCTCAACGCCATGCGCACAACGGCGATGCGCAAGCTGAACCTGGAAAGCCTGGAATTTTCCCAGGCTTATCCCTTGTTTTTCGACAAACTGGAGCGCTCCAACTATTTTCTGGAAAGTATCATTCAAACCCTGGACGAACCCTTAAACGGCAGGCTGATGCAGCACCTTCTGAGCCAGCCTTTGGGCGACGGCGGCCAGTGGGACATGTTCGCCAATTTGATTAAGAAGTACGGCGCGGTCCCGAAAGACCACATGCCGGAGTCCTTCCACTCCAGCAACACCGCCGCCATGAACAGGTTCCTGACCCTCAAACTCCGGCAGTTCGCAAAAGACCTGCGGGAGGCAGGCACGAGGGACGAAACGGCCCTGCGCGCCCAAAAGGACGGCATGATCGAGGAAATCTACCAGATGCTGTGCATCTTTTTGGGCACGCCGCCCACCGAAGTGCTGTTTGAAACCCGGGATAAGGACAAAAACTTCCTGCGCATCGGTCCGGTTAGCCCTGTGGAGTTCTTTGAGCAGGTGGTGGGCTGGAACCTTTCGGATTACGTCAGCCTCATCCATGCCCCCACGGCGGACAAGCCCTATTACCGCACCTATACCGTGGATTTCCTCGGCAATGTGGTCAACGGGCAGGAGATCCGCTATCTGAATGTGCCCATCGACGAGCTGAAGGCCGCCGTCGTCGCCCAGTTGAAGGACAATCTGCCCGTCTGGTTCGGGTGCGACGTGGGCCAGTGGCTGGAGCGGGAAAAGGGCGCGATGTACCTTTCCGGGCTGGATGTTTCCGGCGTTTTGGGCGTGGATTTTCCCCTGACCAAAGCGCAGCGGCTGGATTACGGAGAAAGCCGCATGACCCACGCCATGGTGTTTTACGGCGTGAACCTTGACGCGTCCGGCAAACCCGACCGCTTCAAGGTGGCGAACAGCTGGGGAGAGGATCGGGGCCAGAAGGGCTGGTATATGATGGAGGACGCCTGGTTTGACGAATACCTCTACCAGGCTCTGATCCACAAAAAATACCTGACGAAAAAGCAGCTTCTTGCCCTTGAGACTGAGCCCATCCACCTGCACCCCTGGGACCCCATGCGCGCATTGGCAACCATCAAGGACGAATAAAGCAAGCGGGCGGGGAGCTTTCCCCGCCCTTTGATATTTGTCAATGTCCGATTTTACATAATCCGGCCCTCTTTTTGCATATCCATAATGGAAGTAAA
>JBMNTV010000077.1:0-7527 GCA_050945915.1 Christensenellales bacterium | reverse complement strand
GTCACCGGTTACGACGATGAGGCGCAGATCCTCTATGTGCTGCTGGTCAACGCAGAGGAACCGCAAACCATGCCCTTTGATACGCTGGGAAAGAGGGAAGTCCCCATTCTTTCGGTGCTGACCGTCAAGGGCACATCGGAAAAGGCCAAAGACGCCATCCTGCGGGACACCATGCGTCTTGCGGTGCAGCATCTCACGGGTCAGGAGTGGTGCGAAAATGAAAAGGGGCTTGCCGCTTACGACGCGCTGATCCGCATCTTTTCCGAGAAACCGGAAACCGCCGCATCCTGGAACGCGGAATACTTCTTGGGCACCTACGGCGCGCTGAAGGAGTATGCCTGGAAGTACTTCGAAAAGTACGGCGAAAAGGAACTGGCAGAACTTTACCATGCAGTGTTTGACGATTGGATGCGTGCCTTCAATCTGCAGCGGACGGGCGGCGAAAACGTCGCGGCAGACATTGCGAAACTGCTGCAATCTGCCCGCCAAAACGAAAGCGTGGCGGTGGAAATCATGCAAAGACGCATCGCCTGAAACGGCGGGAATACCTGATTAGCCGGATGCGTGTAATTTGAAGACATGCAAAGAAGGAGGCAATGATGAAGACAGCGATTGTATATGTGTCAACACATCATGGAAATACAAAGAAGCTGGTTGATGCGATTTCAAAAAAGTATGACATTACGGCAATCGATGGAATCAAGGATACTGATTATGATTTGGCCGCGTTCGATCGAATCGGATTTGCGTCCGGAATCGCATTTGGCAAGTTTTACCCGCAGATGCTGAACATTATGGAGGAAAAGCTGCCGGAAGGCAAAGACGTGTTTTTCCTTTACACTTGCGGCACGAAAAAGGCAACCTATTGCAATGCAGCTCGCAAAATTGCTCAAATGAAGAAAGCAACTATACTTGGTGAGTATGGCTGCCGGGGATACGATACCTTTGGTCCTTTTAAACTGATCGGAGGTATTTCAAAGGGTCACCCGGATGAAACCGATTTGGAAAACGCGGTTGCGTTTTATGGCAGTTTAAATTAACTCCATATATTGGTGGATTCGTGCAGGAGCGGTAATCGAAAAACAGCCGTGAAATCCCTGCTACTAAGGCGTCCTTTTATGCCTGTGATAGGCCAGATCCACCGAAAAATCCATCTTAAAGTTTGGATATGTACCGGTGCGGTTCGCCTCCACCAATTTTTAAGCCCGAGAAATCGGGCTTCTTTTTATTTTCTTAGATATTTAGGGCATTCCCAAGCCGCACCTTTTGTTGGGATGCTGTAATCTTTTACGCTTAACCGCAATACTTTTGACCTTCAATGTGACACGTGATGTGCCACGACTGTGGCATCAAAGTAATTGTTTATGGTTTGGGCAACTTCTCGTTGTTTGTCTCTCATGACATGCTGATAAACCTTTTTAAGCATATCGGTAGTGGCGTGTCCCATCCTGTCCATCGCATATTTATCGGGTACGTTAAGGGCAAGCATGCTGAAATATAATAACAATTGGGGTTTGGAAACAGAGGAACCGTTGCTTGAAACTGATGTTTATGAAACATAGTGTCTTTCTGGAATTGCGGTTTTTGGATATCAAGGGTATGATACATATGATGAGCATATTTTAGTATATAAATCAAGTTTAGACACTAGCGAAATACTTGATAAATATATAGGATTGTATGAGTCGTTTGTTGATTTCCGGTTACTTGAGGGAGCTGCGTTTTCTGTAACAATTAACGGAGAAGAGTATAACTTCAGAGTATACGAGCCTGACGATTGGTATCAGGAGAATTCCGGCAAGCAGAAAGATGAAAGAAGCATTGTGGAAATATTAATCAAGGAATAGACATGCATGAGGGTTATCGTATACGTCGAAGAGGCGGAAAGCAGATGTTGTGATACAGTTGCATACAAGGTGAATAAGAGCCCGTAAAGACGACTTTACGGGCTTTTCATATTTATCGATTGACTGCAGGTGAGCTGACGGAAAGGCAGAGGCGCTTTGTGCATTCGAAATAGGACAAATCCACCGAAAAATTAAGCTTAAAGTTGGATGCGTACGACACTGGTTTGCCACCACCCAAAATCCAGCAGTTACATCCGATCAGATAATTATGATCATGATGGTGATTACAGTTGATTGGCATTTAGCATATGATCTGTTGAAAAAGTTCGATTTAGGGCAAGTATTTGTTAATAACTCATATTCGAACAGAAATTCATTGTTGACTTTGCTATTTTGTTAACTTATACTCAAGTTTGAAGGATATCCTCTCATTTCAATTTTTTGGAGGAAGAAGATTTGAAAAAGCTGATCACGCTACTCTGTGCACTGATAATGCTGCTGAGTATGGGCGCCTGTTCTACACCCGGGTCAGAAACTGTACAGCCTGTTAAGAAAGCTGAACTCAAGTTTACCCCGGGTACTTATACCTCCGAGCAGATGGGACACAACGGTCCCCTGACCGTGCAGGTCACTTGTACCGAGGATGCCATCACAGAGGTATGCGTGCCTTCGCACTCTGAGACCCGCCGCATCGGCGATGCCGCCATTGACGCCGTGGCGACTACCGTAGTAGAGCATCAGACGCTAAAAGTTGATGCCGTTTCCGGCTCCACTGTAACCCGTGCCGCGGTGCTCAGCGGGGTCACCGACTGCATTGCGCAGGCCGGGGTCGATCCTTCAGACCTTCAGGACTACGTTGCGCCTGTAATGGATGATGAGGAGATTTCCACCCAAATCGTGGTGGTCGGCGCCGGCGGTGCCGGCATGAGCGCTGCGGTTGAGGCTGCGCAGCTGGGAGCGGATGTGGTCGTGCTGGAAAAGCTCGCCAGCATCGGCGGCTCCACCGGGCATTCCTCCGGTGTCATCCTGTATGCTGACGAGGGCTTTACCGTGGAGGATTACGTGGCCCTGCATGTGGCAAGAGCCAAGTCCGACGAGGCCATCGCGCGTCGCATCGCCATCGATTCCGCTGCCAACGTGGAGTGGCTGGGCAGCATGGGCTGGGTGTGGTATCCGAGGCCCCAGATGGTTGACGATACCTGGAACGCGGCCCGCGCCAACCCCGATCAGGACGGAAAGAGCGTACGCCCGAACGGCATGTCCATTATCGACGTTCTTGAAAGCGCTGCCGCCAAGACCGGCAAGGTCTCTATCCGCCTGAACACAAGGGCCACCGAGCTGATTGTGAAGGACGGCGTCGTCGTTGGCGTTGTCGCGGTCCGTCCCGACGGCTCCAAGCTGACTGTACACGCAGACGCAGTCATACTGGCAACCGGCGGCTTTGACAACGGCGAGATGGCGAAGAAACTCCAGCCCGCAATCTACAACGCAAAGCATGTTTCCGCTGTCGGCAATGTGGGTGACGGCATAGCCATGATTGAGGCCGTGGGCGGCGTATCCCTGTATACTGCCCCCGCTTTGGGCCAGGGCAACACCAACTGGATGAACACGTTGAATCTGCCTGAGAACTTCCTCGAAGTCAACGGCGACGGTGACCGCTTTGTGGCTGAGGACGCCCACTACATGGTGGAAATGAACGCGATGCTGGCAAGCTCCAACCCTAATTTCGCATATTTGTTTGACTCCAACAACGACGTGACAGTCCTGGAGGAACTGGTCGCGAAGGGGACCGTGGTCAAGGCTGACACCATTGAGGAGTTGGCCGAAAAGATGAACATCAATGTCGACGGCCTCAAGGCCACCGTAGCGCGGTACAATGAACTCACCGGCAAGGAAGACGTGGATTTCGGCAAGGCGACGGAGTTGATGCTGGGCTTTAGTCAGGCCCCCTTCTACGGCGTCAAGGCTTATGCGGAGATTCTGCTCTCCTTCGGCGGACCCGTGGTCAACGAAGAATGTGAGTTCCTCACGGCTGACGGCTCTGTGATCCCCGGCGTGTACGGCGCAGGCGAGCTGGTGAACTCCAAGCTGTTTGTGGAGGGCTACTCCTACGGCGGCGGTGCCATTCAGCACGCCATTGCCACTGGACGTATTGCCGCTCAGAATGCATTTGAAAACTATGTGAACTGACACTCTTTATCGGGGCAAAAGGCCAGCGACAATCAAGCGTATCAATGCTTGTAGTCGCTGGCCTTTTTGTTTTACAAAATCTCGCGGGTGAACTAAGTCAGTTGCTGCGGCTTTGTTATGATACAGTACACCGCACAGTCGTGTATGCGACTAATCCCTGCCTGGGTAGCCAAACCGCATCCACGACCCCGATGTGGACTGTATAGCTCCATTGGGGTCTGCTTCTATTTTTGGCACGCAAAGCTCTAATAGGAGGGAGGCGGGTGATGTCCTTCCGAAGCTATGGAATCCAAAATACACCGTGCCAGCATGAACAACCTATTAAATTGCCCGAAATATTTTTGGGAATAATTTGACATTTGTCAAACAACCGTATTATGATTTTACCAATAAATTCTGATTGTCGCCTTTTTGTCAATAGTCCGTTCTTGATTTTAATCCGCATATCGCGTCGAAGCATGAGGGGGAAGGGCATTTCTTTGCCATTCATGGCAGATTTGCATAATCACAAAGTTATGGAGGAGAATTGTATGGTTAGCTCAAAAGGATTCAGCGCTGTTGCAGTAATCCTGGCATTGCTCATGTGCCTGATGGCCTGCACAGCGGCATCGTCAGAGTCGGCAGCCGACCCAACGGTAACGGCGCAGGCAGCGCCCACGCCCGAGGCCACAGAGGATCCACCCCAGGTGGATGAGCCTGCACCTGTGGAGGAAGACGATAGCGGGTTGACTTTCCTGCCCGGCTATACCTTCCCCTCGCTAGTAGGACTTACTGGCGAGGAGCGCGACGCGGCCGCTGCGGCAAAGAACGCCTACACGCTCGAAACCTACGCCCCAACGGTTAAAGTCCTGAGCAACGGCGTGAAGGTTCAGCCCGTCCCCTACGACAAATACGCCTTCAACACCGCGATCATAAACGCAGAGAATCGCGGCTGCAACGCCTGCCACGACCTGATGGAAGTGGTACAGCTTCTGCCCATGTCCCACTCCGAGCTTGTGATGCTCCGCAATGTGGAAGCCACCATAGGCGACTGCTTCGGTTGCCACAGGCCGCCCCGCGTTCCCATGGGCGAGTGTATGCACGGCCTGCACCTAAACAGCAATAACTTCAAAGGCAACTGCATGTCCTGCCACACCATCGACCCCGCCACCGGTGAGTATTCTATGTACGACTTCACTAAGTACGACATCATGTACGGCATCACCGATGTGCCCAACGTGCAGGGCGAATTCAGCTGGACTCAGGAGACGCTCTCCACAGTGGAGGATACCCCCTTCTGGTGGAACGGGATAGACGAGCGGGGGCTTCAGCCCACCTACAAGGGCTACGACGAGGACCCCGACGCCTTCCTGAATTGGGAGATCAAGGTCACCGGCGATGTGGAAAACCCCGGCAGCTTCAAGCTGGCCGAGTTCGCGGAGGCGAACTCTGTAACCAGGACCATTACCATAATGTGCACCGTCAACCAGCCCGGCGGCTCACTGATTGCGAATGTCGAGATGACAGGCATCCCCCTTTCTTACATCGCCGAACAGTTCGGCATGAAGGAAAGCGTAAACGACGTTCACCCCAAGGCCGAGGATTGGCTTGGGCGCTCCAGCGCAGTGGATTATTACAAGCCCGGCGTTCAAGAGGGTTTGCTGGTTTACAAGATCGACGGGCAATATCTTAAGCCAATACACGGCTATCCCTGCCAGATTGTGCTGCCCGGAGGCGGCGCGGGAATGTGGGTAAAACGCCCCTACGAGATCGAGTTCCGCACCAACCCGACACCCACGACCATGACCAAAGGCGACGGTTTTTCACACAATGGTCACACCAACAAGGTCAACGCCGCCATTTTCGATCACCACAACGGCGAGTTCTTCCCCTATGGTGAACCCCTTACATTTGAGGGCTATGCCTGGGCATACAACGACCCCATTATAGCGGTGGAATTCTCGCTAGACAGGGGCAAGACCTGGACCAGATACGAAACACCGGAAATGTTCTATCAGAACTGGGTGCATTGGACCTACACCATTAAGCCCGAAACCATAGGCAGCTATGTGCTAAGAGTTCGGGGCATCACCGAGGGCGGCCTTATTACCGAGGTACCTGGCGAGCTGATGTTCAACATCGAATAGCAGGAGGTAGTGCAATGAATAAAAAGACAGCATCTGTTATCAGCCTGCTCACAGGCGTGGCGGCCCTTGCTTCCGGCTGCAGTGAACAGAACCAAGTCGCTGCCCCGGCTCCTGTGGCTCCGGCTGTTGCCGAGAAGGCTCAGGTTACCGAAGGCAAGCTTTCCGTTAAAGAGGCGGCAACATACAACGCAATAGCCAATGTGCAGGGCGAGTTTTCCTTCGACCAGGAAACCGTTGTGCCCGCAGACGATGTGTTCAACATTTTCGGCACGGCGGCAACCGCCCTTTGCGCCAAGCCCGGCTTCGCCTTCGACGAGGTGGAGCGCAACGACTACTACATAAACATTGGCGGTAAAATCAAAAAGAACGCCACATACACCTTGGCGCAGCTGAAGGAAATGGAAGAAAACACAGTTATGACATGCTCCTGCGGCACCAGCGGCTCGGTTGCCAACGCCGATGTGACAGGCGTGCGCATTAAAAACATGCTGGAGCTCTGCGACGTGGACGAGGCGGCAAACGCGATCACATTCAAAGCCGCCGACGGCTACGGTCTTGCGCTGCCCCTTTCCTACGTTCTTGAAAAAGACGCCATGCTGGTTTACAAGGTGGGCGGCAAAGAGCTGAGCGAGGGCGCGCAGATTTGGGTGCCCGGCACAGTGGCAAAATACTTCACCCGCCAGGTGGTGGACATCGAGCTCGAGACCCTCGATGAGGAGCCTGGTGTCATAACCCCCGATGACAGCCAGCGCGCGAAGATCGGCATACTCAACAGCGTGGATGCAGACATTTTTGCCGTGGGTGATCAGATTATGTTCGAGGGCTATGCCGACGACTGCGGCGTAGCAATCGCAGCTGTGGAGTTTTCGATGGACGGCGGCGAAACCTGGACCAGCTGCCCGACCGAAAACGTCAACGCCGACAACTGGGTTTACTGGCGCTTCGCCTATGTTTGCGAAGAAGCGGGTACATTCAAGCTGGATGTGCGAGCAGTAACCGAGGAAGGTGTAGTATCCCCCATGTATTCCTCTGTTGTATTCACCGTGGCGGAGCATCCCACAGACAGCATGTAGTGGCTTTTTGCCTGCGACAGCAGAAATACAACGGCGGAGTGCTTAGTGGAAAGCCCGAAATCATTACGGTTTCGGGCTTTTTGCGCCCCGCCGATTAGGGGGGTGTGCCGGCTCTTGGTGCTTATACTACGCTACATTTAATCTAATGGTCGTGCATACCACATACTCCCTACCCGGGGAGCCAATCGGCCCCGATGTGGACTGTATACTCCCGTCGGGGTCTGCTTCTATTTTTGGCACGCAAAGCTCCATGGCGTGTCGTAATCGTCGATCTAACTGGGCGTGTTCGCG
>JBMNTV010000076.1:0-7743 GCA_050945915.1 Christensenellales bacterium | reverse complement strand
GACATTGTCAGCATCGACGTGGGAGTCATTTTCAAGGGCTTCCACGGCGATGCCGCCCGAACCTATCCGGTCGGGAGGATCTCTGCGGACGCTCAGCGCCTGATCGACGTTGCCAGGCAGTGCTTTTTCGAAGGCATCCGCTACGCAAAGGTGGGCTACCGTCTGGGCGATCTGGGTGCGGCCATCCAGCATTGCGCCGAATCTGCGGGATTTTCGGTGGTGCGGGAGCTGATCGGCCACGGCGTGGGCCGAAATCTCCACGAGCCGCCGGATGTGCCGAACTACGGCGCTGCCGGCCGCGGTTTAAGGTTTCAGAAAGGGATGACCCTCGCTGTGGAGCCGATGATCAACGCGGGGACGCGAAGGATCAAAACCCTTCAGGACGGATGGACCGTCGTCACCGCGGACGGGGCCTATTCGGCCCATTACGAGAACTCCATCGCCATCACCGACGGCGAGCCCTTGATTCTGACTGTACTGTGAGGATACGGGAATGAGAGAGTTTTCGGAACTGGTGGGCAGAGTAGCCGTCAGCAAGGCCGGGCGGGACAAGGGCAGGGCTTTTATCGTACTCGAACGTGCGGACGGCGATCACGTACTGATCGCGGACGGAAAGTTGCGAAAGATTGAGAAGCCCAAGCGCAAAAAGCTGAAGCATCTTCACCTGAAACCGCTGCTTTTTGAAGGCATCGTTCGGCTTTATGCTGAAGGCCAGCTGAAAAACAGTGACATAAGGAGCGCTCTAGCAACCATTGAGCAAAGCGACGACGAATCGATCAAGGAGGATACAGCTTGTCCAAGCAAGACGTAATCGAAGTTGAAGGCAGAGTGACCGAAGCGTACCCCAATGCTGTCTTTGAGGTCGAGCTGCAAAACGGTCACAAGATCCTCGCCCATATTTCTGGCAAGCTGCGCATGAACTTCATCCGCATCCTGCCCGGCGACCGGGTAACCATAGAGCTTTCGCCTTATGACCTTACCCGGGGGCGCATCACTTGGCGCGCCAAGAACTAATACTGTACTTTACTCCAAAAGGCTACGAACAGCCGGAGTAATAGCTTCGGGAAACCCCACAGTCAAACTCAGGAGGAATCAACCATGAAAGTCAGGCCTTCCGTAAAACCGATCTGTGAAAAATGCAAGATCATCAAGCGCAAGGGCCGCGTTATGGTCATCTGCGAGAACCCCAAGCACAAGCAGAAGCAGGGCTAATCCCTTCTGTGGTGTAGCGGGGTTCGTCCCTTGCTTTTGGCAGCAGACCCCCAAAATATTCCTGGCGCGGTGCGGCTGATTACATCTACCGCGCAGTTACCATAAAACACCAGCCGAATGCACTTCGGCAAGAACTTGAAACCTTACCAGGAGGTGCACAAACCACATGGCTCGTATTTCCGGTGTAGACCTGCCCCGCGATAAGCGAATCGAAATCGGCCTTACGTATATTTACGGCATCGGCCGTAAAACCGCCAAGGACATCCTCGCCGCCACCGGCGTCAATCCCGACATTCGCGTGCGTGACCTGTCCGAAACCGACGAACATAAGCTCAGAGAATACATCGACCATCACGTCAAGGTCGAGGGCGACCTCCGCCGTGAAGTGTCGCTGAACATCAAGCGGCTGATGGAAATCGGCTGCTATCGGGGTGTTCGCCATCGCCGCGGCCTGCCTGTCCGCGGCCAGAATACCAAGACCAACGCCCGCACCCGCAAGGGGCCGAAGCGCCTGGTCAGCAAGAAGAAGTAAAGGAGGGAACACCACATGGCTAAGGCAACTCCGAAGTCCAGAAGGGCGGTGCGCAGGCGCCGCGAAAAGAAGAACATCGAGCGTGGTGCAGCCCACATCCGTTCTTCCTTCAACAACACGATGGTAACCATTACGGATACCCAGGGTAATGCCCTGTCCTGGGCGTCTTCCGGCGGCCTCGGCTTCCGCGGATCCAGGAAGAGCACGCCCTTTGCTGCCCAGATGGCAGCGGAAACCGCGGCAAAGGCCGCGATGGAGCACGGACTCAAGACCGTTGAGGTTTATGTCAAGGGCCCCGGTTCCGGCCGCGAAGCCGCCATCCGTGCCCTGCAGGCTGCGGGGCTTGAGGTCAACATGATCAAGGACGTCACCCCGATCCCCCACAATGGCTGCCGTCCGCCCAAGCGCAGAAGAGTCTGATTAGGAGGTACTACAACTAATGGCAAGATATACAGATTCCGTGTGCCGTCAGTGCCGCCGGGAAGGTCAGAAGCTGTTTCTGAAGGGCGACCGCTGCTACAGCTCCAAGTGTGCCGTTGACCGTCGTCCCACGCCGCCCGGACAGCATGGCGCAGGCCGTCGCAAGATTTCCGAGTACGGCACCCAGCTTCGTGAAAAGCAGAAAACCCGCCGTGCATACGGTGTATTAGAATCCCAATTCAGGAAATACTATGAAAAAGCTGCCCGCGAAAAGGGCATTACCGGCGAAAACATGCTCCGCATGCTGGAGCAGCGCCTGGATAACGTTGTGTACCGTCTGGGTTACGGTGATTCGCGGCCCCAGGCTCGCCAGTTCGTCACCCACGGCCACATACGCGTGAACGGCAAGAAGGTGGACATTCCGTCCTACCAGGTCAAGGTGGGAGACGTCATCACCGTCAAGGAGCGCAGCCGGGACATCGAAAGGCTGAAAGACCTTCGCGAAAATGGCCTCGGACGCCCCGTTCCCAAATGGTTGGAGCTGGACGCCGCGAACCTGACTGGCAAAGTCGTTGCTCTGCCCGAACGCGAGGATATCGACCTCAGCATCGAGGAGCATTCCATTGTCGAGTTGTACTCCAGGTAACCGGATTGGTTAGACCGCGGCCCTCAACACGACGACCAACAGGAGGGTATCACGCATGATAGAAATGGAAAAGCCCAGGATTGAATGCGTCATTATGGACGATAAGTATGGCGAATTCGTCGTTGAGCCTCTGGAGCGCGGCTTCGGCACCACCATGGGTAACTCGCTCCGGCGCGTACTGCTCTCCTCGCTGCCCGGCGTCGCTGTCACCTCCATCAAGATCGATGGTGTGCAGCACGAGTTCAGCACCATTCCGGGCATCAAGGAGGATGTCACCGAGATTATTCTCAATCTCAAGCAGCTCACGGCAAGACTGCATACCGACGTTCCGAAGACTCTGACCATCGACGCCACCGGACCCTGCGAAGTCACCGCAGCCACGATTTCTCCCGATGCAGAAGTCGAGATCGTTGACCCCGATCTGCACATCGCCACCCTGAACGAGGATGGCAGGCTCCGCATGGAACTGACCCTGGAGAAGGGCAAGGGCTATGTGTTGGCTGAAAAGAATAAAAAGCCGGGACTGCCCATCGGCACCATCCCGATCGATTCCATCTTCACCCCGATTACCAAGGTGAACTTCACCGTGGAGAACACCCGCGTAGGCCAGGTTACGGACTACGACAAGCTGACTCTCCATGTTTGGACGGACGGCAGCATCAAGCCCGACGAAGCTGTCAGCTTTGCGGCAAAGATTCTGTCCGAGCATCTTTCCCTGTTCATCAACCTGACCGACAATGTTTCGGACATGGAGATCCTTGTCGAGAAGGAAGAGGACAAGAAGGAAAAAATCCTCGAAATGTCCATCGAGGAACTGGATCTTTCCGTCCGTTCCTTCAACTGTCTCAAGCGCGCGAACATCAACACTGTCGAAGAGCTCATCCAAAAGAGCGAGGAAGACATGATGAAGGTTCGGAACCTGGGCAAGAAGTCCCTTGAGGAAGTCACGCAGAAGCTTGCGGCGTTGGGACTGAGTCTGCGCCGCAACGACGAATAATCCGCCCCCAAGGAGGAAAGCGCAACATGCATAACCGCAAGCTCAACCGTTCGAGCGACCAGCGCAAAGCCGCCCTTCGCAGCCTGACGACGGCCTTCATCTGGAACGGCAAGATCGTTACCACCGAGGCCCGGGCGAAGGAAGTGCGCTCCATTGCTGAAAAGCTCATCACGCTGGCTGCGAAGGAATATAAAAATTCCCAGGAAGTCAAGAAGACGGTGAAGGACAAAAACGGCAACGAAGCCACCATCACCACCAGGAATGACCTCCCCAGCAAGCTGCACGCCCGCCGTCAGATCATGGCGTATCTGTACGACATCAAGGAGCCCAAGAAGAAGGGCGAGAGCAAGGGGGATTACCATCTCCGCACCCGCAAGATCAACCATCCCGTGGTTGAGAAGCTCTTCAACGAGTACGGCCCCAGGTACGAGAACCGCAACGGCGGATACACCCGCATCGTCAAGATGGGTCCCCGCCGCGGCGACGGCGCAGAAATGTGCATTCTCGAGCTGGTGTAACCGGAATTGCTAAAAGGAAGCAGGCATTGGCCGCTTCCTTTTTTTATTCTCGCTGTATCCCCTGGGGGAGAGGAATCCTCTTGCGGGGAAAACCATACTCTATGCATAGAATATCCAAAAACCATATGCAAGATCGATGACAGAAGGCAAATGCAGGGGCTGTGCCCTGTTCGGGCATTGGTAACACATCAGCCTTGAAAAAACACCGCACATGACTATTTGTTGCTAATATATAAAAATTTCTCTTTACAATATTCTGGCAATTATGTATGCTGCAATTGGAAGGCATGGCAGACCATTCCGATGTTGATTGCTTCGGACCGAAATGACGACCGCGAACCAGAGCAATTGAAGATTTTTTTTAACGGAGGTGAGATCACCTGTTAAGCGCATTGACAAACGGCAATAAAGATTTGCCGAAATCCCCCGTTACCGTGAAAGCGTAATGACGGGCGGCGTCGTTAAAAAGCAAAACATGCCTGTATTATTGGGGGTAACATGTGCGATTCAAGAATAAAGAGAGCGTTGTGCTTTGCGTTGGTGGCATTGCTTCTTTGCGCAGGCTTTTTTTTAACCCCACAACCCGCAAAAGCCGAAGATAACGACGGATTGTTCAGAATCAGGGTAATGGTTGTTTGGGAGGGAGGCCCCAAACCGGATGTCCAGGTGCAGTTGACGCACAAAGAAGTCGGTGGACCGGAGCTTAATTACGGAGGTCCTGTGACCCTCAGCCCCACTTCGCCCACCTACGTCTGGGAGATTCCCTGGCCCGAGACTGCGACTACATTTAACGTCAATCAGGTGAGCACGGCCCCCGGATATCAATATCCGATAAAGTCTTATGATTCCACAACCAAAACATGGATTATCACGAACAAGTTCATAAACAAACAGGACGTAACCGCCACCCTGTACTGGGAGGGTGGACCCGACACAAAACCGGGGGTGTCTTTGCAGCTTTACGCAGGCACGCAGAAGGTCAGGGCAGCGCAGGCAAGCGAACCGGTTCTGATCTCAGCTCCGGGAGAAGAGCCGAAAAGATGGCAGGCCAGTGCGACCTTTGCGGATATGCCGATTTATGACAGCAACGACAATCCCATCCAGTACTGGTCGGAGCCTATCGGCGTACCGCTCAAATACGAGCTGAAGATGCCCGATCCGCAGGATCTGGAGTCAACGCTGGTATTCATCCCCACCTACAAGGAGGTCTACGTAACAAAAATTTGGATCGGAGGGCCCGAAAGCAAGCCCGGCGCCTCGTTGCACCTTCAATTGAAATCAAACGCCGTGATCGTCAGGCAGTATGACAGGATCCTGTCCGACCCGGTCGAAATAACCGCAGAGGGCGATACCGTCAGAACGTGGGAGGAACAGTATACGTTCCGGGCGGATGTTTCCAACCTGTCAAGCTATTACTTTACGCTTATTGAAGATAAGATCGGAGACTATTCCTCAATAATCTCGGGAAACTGGATCAACGGGTTTACGATCACGAATACCTATGCGATCCCCAAGCAATCCATAACGGTTTCCAAGGTTTGGGACGACAATTTTGAAACCCATCCCAACGTTCGGATTCAGCTTTTCCGAAACGGTGAAGCATTCGGCGAGGAGGTTGAGCTGTCCGAAGGAGAAAATACGTACACCTGGGGAGACGTGGAGATGACGGACGAAAACGGCGTGCCGTATGTGTTCACCGTTGACGAAGTGCGGACCCCGCAAAATTACGTCAAAACCGTCGCCGGTTCCGTGGAAAACGGCTTTGTGATTACGAATCGGTATGTGCCGGTGTACGTTCCGCCGATCGTAATCCAAACTCCGGTACCGGAAGAAACGCCGTTTGAGCCGGAAGAGGAAATACCGCTTGCGCCGCCGGACGAAATCCCGGCCGTTCCGGAAGAGCCCTTTGACCCGGAGGAAATACCGCTTGCAGTGCCGGAAACAGCCGATAACAACAGCTTTGGGCTCATTGTTGCAATAAGCGTCGCCTTTGCTGCGATGATGCTCGGCGTTGCGGCATATCTCCCGAATCGGCAGAGGAGAAAAGCAAAATAGTCCGGCCGATAAGGTTTCAGTGACCTGATACGGTTACCAGTACCCAAAACGCACCGCGCCCCCAAAGCTTGTTCAGTGTTTTATGCTGGTCGGCCTTGGGGGCGCGATTGCTGCGTCTGCTTCCGGATGGCATGATGAAGAGCAGCAACCCTCCAAAAGCAGGCCGCAAAGTGCGCTGTAACGCGTCTGTTCGTGGTCGTTTTCCACCATATAGGAAAGGGTGGAGGGCCTGCCGACGATGACGGCCCGGTTCCGCGCCCGGGTGATGGCGGTGTAAAGCAGATTTCTGGTCATCAGCTGGGGCGGGCCGCCGCAAAGGGGAAGCAGAATGACCGGAAACTCGCTGCCTTGGGATTTGTGAATGGAGATGCAATAGGCCAGTTCCAGCTCGCCCATCTCGCCAAAAGTGTAGAAGGCGGTGCGTTCATCGTCGAACAGCACTTCCACCAGCTTGTCCCGGCTGTGGATGGCCATGATGGTGCCGATGTCGCCGTTGAAGACGCCGCAGCCCTCGGGATCCCCCGCAAGGGAAGGCCGGGTCCACTCCATTTTGTAGTTATTCTTGATCTGCATCACCTTATCCCCCACGCGAAAGAGGGTTTCTCCATGGGTCATTTCCGCTTTGGTCCGGTCTTTCGGGTTCAGGGCGTCTTGCAGCAGGCGATTCAGACTGTGCACCCCCAGGGGTCCTTTTTTGGTGGGGGAAAGGACTTGAAGCTCCGTCCAGATATCCCCCAGCCTGCCGTTTTTGCAGATGTCGATCACCCGGCGCTGAACGTCCCCCTGCACAGGCCGGGCCTCGAAGGCGAAATCCTCGGTAAAATCCAGCAGGGGTAGTTTGCCCGCATTGATCAGGGCGGCATTTTCCGCGATCCTGCTCCTGCCGCTTTGGCGGAAAATGCGGTTCAGACGAAAAACGGGGAACTTGCCGCTGTTGATGATGTCCCGAAGCACGTTCCCCGCGCCCACGGAGGGGAGCTGGTCGGCATCCCCCACCAGCAGCAGCCGCGCCCCATCGGGCAGGGCTAAAAGCAGGCGGTACATCAGCATGGCGTCGATCATGGATGCCTCGTCCACGATATAGACATCCGCCTCCAGCGGGGCCTCGGCGTTGCGGAAAAAGAAGTCGCCGTTGTACTCCAGCAGGCGGTGGATGGTGCGCGCTTCCCGGCCCGCCGCTTCGGAAAGCCGCTTGGCTGCCCTGCCCGTAGGCGCGCAAAGCTCCACCTGAAAGCCCATCTTGTCCATCAAAGCGAGGACGAATTGCATGATCGTGGTCTTTCCGGTGCCCGGTCCGCCGGTGACCACCATCACCCCGCAGTCCACGGCGGCCAGCACCGCCTGGCGCTGGGCCTCGTCCAAC
>JBMNTV010000075.1:0-7795 GCA_050945915.1 Christensenellales bacterium | reverse complement strand
GCCGTATACTCCCCTGAGAATGGCGTCCACGATCATCTCTTTCGGCGGTATGGTGTATTCCACGCCATTGTAGACCCATACCCGGCAGTCCACATCATCTCCGCAGAGTTCGCCGCAATCCTCGCACAGGTTTTCCGCAAGTTCAAGGGCAATATCTTGGCCGTTTACGCGGATGGTGGGGGAACTGATGAACCTGTACTGTTGTGCCAACTCTCGTGTGGCGATGTTCGCCTTGTTTACATGGACCTCGTATCCTGCTGCGTTCAACACGGTGGAAACATCGGCCACCGCATCGTCCAGGGCTTTTTCGGTGCCCTGGCACCTGCCGCATACGGTAGTATCCAGATACAAAAAGTCGATCCGCACAGTCTTCTTTGGCTGTGTCGAAGCACAGCTATTGAATGAACAAGATTCAGGCATTTTGAACACACTCCTTACAGTTCATGGATTGGGCGTCTTTGCAGATGCAATCGTCTTTACAAGAAGTAATGCGGCAAAGGAATTGCTTCGTTTTCCCGATTGTCTCCTCATTCAGGGAGTAATAGGTCCATTTGCCCTCCTCTCGGGCCTTCACGAATCCGCAATCGCAAAGGATCTTCATGTGGTGGGAAAGCGTAGACTGCGAGATATGAAACTTCTCTAAAATCATACAAGCGCAAAGCTCGCCGCAGGAGAGCATATCCACGATCATCGCTCGCTTGGGATCGCCTAGGGCCTTAAAGATTTTGGAATACTCCAGATAGGAATGCATGGCCGTCACCTCAAATCGATTTTCTTCGATATGATCATCCTATTCTTTAAATCGAAATTTGTCAATGTGTTTCGCTTATCAAGCGATAAAAAGAGCGCTCCTAAGATGCGCTCGTTCACACGCAATCGCTGCAAGGGGATGTGTGCAGAAAAAACCAGACCGCGCGATTCGCGCGGCCTGGCTTCCCTCCCCCTGCAAATGGCGTACGGATCAGTAGCCGAGTCGCCCGGAGACCCGTTCCGCCACCGCGTCCAACACTCCCAGGGTTTCAGCCATCCAAAGAGCGTTGTATCTTCCCCTTCTCATCTCCTTTGCGTAGTAAATGCTGTCCAACAGCTCCTGCTTGTCAATGTTCAACTGCTGAGGCCTGTTCGGCGCACCCACGGCACCCAGCATTGCTGAAATCTCGTCGGCAGACGGGATTGACTCGAATTTTCTCCGCAATTTGCCGGCGTTCTGCACGATTCTTTGAAGCTCTCGCCTCCGGCTTTCGCGGTCGAAGAAATGGTTGTTCTTTTGCACGTCCAGGATATCCTTCGCACCGTCCCCGTACACGCGCTTGACCCCTTGTTCCCACTCCTCTTTGGTGGGAGCGGAGGACAGCGCTTTTTCAAAATCCAGCAGCTCAAGGTCCAAACCGAGCAGTTCCTCCCAGATCATCAGGTTGACGACCGCACCTACGCCGACGGCTTGGCCATGCATGGACTGCTTGGCCCCCTTGTCGTCCTGGCATTTGATCCAGAAATGATTGAGCTGATGCTCTGCGCCGGAGCCACAGGGCGACGAGCCGTACCACGCCATGCCGACAGCGCTCTTGTAAAGGGCATCGGTCAGATTCAGCACAGCCTTGGCGTCTCCATGCGGAATTCCCGCGATGGTCTCGCTGCTCGTGCCCTCGCTGATGCACTGGCCCATCATGTCTGCCGCGGCGTCGCAATAGTAGATGTCCTTGATCAGGTTGGCTGCGTACCAGTCCAGCCCGGCGCTGATCTTGGATATCACCTCGCCCACCCCTGCTGCATTCATATGCGCAGGAGCTTTGGCGATGATGTCCGTATCCGCCAGTATGAGGGTAGGGTAATCCAGGTAATACGTGCGCTGCAGTCCGTTAATAATGATGACGGACATATTTGTGAAGAATCCGTCCATGGTCATCGCTGACGGTATGGATACTTCCGGCAGTCCAAGTCTCGTGGTGACATAGCGCACGATGTCCGTCACCGTACCCCCGCCAATGGATACGATGTACTCCGCGTCAAAGGGGACGTTGCACACCACTTGACCCACGGCTTCCTCGTCGGGGATCACCCGGCCTTTGAGCACAAAGAGGTCAATATCCAGCCCTGCCTGCTTCCAGCCATGATAAATGTCCTTGCCAAGGCTTTCATAAATGATCTCGTCCGTAACCAGTAGGCCTTTCTTTCCAAAACCAAGTTCAGCAACGCGCTCCGGCAGCTCCGAAGCTGCGCCTGCCCTGATTACGACCTTGCCGATGGGCATTTCGTGGGTTTTGCCGCACCGGCACAGAAATCTGTGCCGGGCGTAAATGTCTATGTCCTTTATTGTCGTGTCATTCATTCTGTACTCCTGTTGTGAAGGCCGACCGTATCGCGCATGGTTAAAAAATCTTTCCTTTTTCCAAAGCGTCATAAACATCGCAGAAACGCTGGAACGCTTTTTCGTATGTCTGGAAGTTATCCGGATTGGGGGTGTAGGTCTTTGTCAGCTGCACAGCCTTGCGTGCCGCATCGTGGCAGTCCGTGTAAAGACCGGTTCCGATGCCGGCGTACAGCGCAGCGCCCAGGCATCCGGTTTCACCGCATTTCAACACAGAAATGGGCTGCTTCGTGATATCCGCCAGCATCTGGCACCAGAGGGGGGACTTGGCCGCACCGCCGGTCAGGCGGATTCCGTTCAAGTTGATTCCTGCTTTTTGCTCTGCCAGGACGATCTCATACATCTCATAGCAGATGCCCTCCATGACCGCGCGAGCCATTTCCGCCTTGGTGGTACCGATGGTCATTCCGATGAAGGTGCCGCGGGCTTTATCGTTGATCTTTGCACCCGAAGCACCCTGGAGGTATGAAAGGAAGGTAATCCCGTTCGCCCCCGGAGGCACGGTCGCAATCTGTTCGTTGATGAGATCATAGGCATCGCGCCCTTGCCTGGCTGCCTCGGCCTTTTCAAAATCGCCGAAGGTATCCCTATACCAACGATAGCTTGAAGCGCAGGTGTTCGAGAATGCCTCGATGGTGTAATTACCCACACCGTGGTTGGGCTTGACCACCAGCTTGCCGTTCGGGTCACGAATTGACTTGTCCGAAACGACGAAGCAGGATCCAAAGGTGCCCATGACCATGATGGCGATGCCATCGTCCACCCCGCCAGCGCCGAAGGTGTTGCAGTTCTGGTCAAAGGTGCACATCGCCACCGGGCATCCTGCAGGCAGGCCCATTTTGTCGGCGATATCCGCAGGCATATGGGTCATGATCTTGCCTGGTTCCTTGACGATGACGGAACGCTTCTCCAGCGGCAGCCCGATGATATCGTGGAGTTCTTGCGACCAGCACAGGTTGTCGATGTCCATCATTCCGTTGCGACTTGCGGTGGCCGTGTCGGTGTAATAGCCGTCCGCGCCGAAAAGGCGGAGGAAATAGTCCTGCTGGTCGAGGATATGTGCGCATTTTTCCCAGTTTTCCGGTTCGTTCTGACGCAGCCAAAGAAGCTTTGTAATGCTGAACAACAGGCCAAGCGGGTCGCCTGTTATCTTGTAGAATTCTTCGCGAGAAATGTGGCTGATGACCTCGTCGATCGCAGCCTGGCCGCCGCGGATGTCCTGCCAGCTAAGGAAGGGGCGAAGCAAATTATCGTCCTTATCCATCATGGCGATAACGGAACCCTGGGTGGACATGCCCAGGCCGATGATATCCTTTTTGTCGACTCCGGATTTCTCAATAGCCTGCTTGCAGGTATTGAATACAGCGGGAACCATGTCGTCCGGGCTTTGTTCGACCCAGCTCGGCTTGGGGTAATAGCAGGGGTATTCCTGATATGCACTTCCAAGAATGTTGCCCCTCTCATCGAACACGCAGGACTTGCAGCCGGTGGTTCCGGCATCGATTCCAACCAGGTACTTGCTCATTTTTGTCTCTCCTTTTCTTTTTGAAATGAGTGATTTTGGTTGAATGCTTGAGATGCATGGGAAACCATTTAATTTGGGAGAAGTGTGGTCCGTAGAATCGTTTTCAGCCCTGATAGGCAGGAACCATTCCGATTTTTCTGAAAATGTCAAGAGATTGGATAATCTTCGGTGCCGCTCGCGTACCAAGAAGCTCTGCGCCGGCCAGCAGATAGGCATAGGCATTTTGAGCATGGGGGAACTTGACTCCCGATACCTTGACCCTGGTGTTGGTCCCCTTGAGTGTATTCACCATGATGAGCACCTGTTCGATGGAGGGCCCGTCCCACTGACCGGTGGCGGATTTTGCCCAGCCGATCCCCGCTTCGGCGATCAGTTTGCAGGCGGTAGCGATCTCTTCATCGGTCAAAAAGGCGACGTCGATGATCATCTTGGTCTCTACGCCCTGAGCCGCTTTCACAAAGTCTTTGAACTCCTGGAGAATCTTGTTGTACTTTTTGTCCTTAAGGTCGTGGAGGTTCATGCTGTTATCCAAGGATGTAGCCCCCAGCCGGACGGCTTCTTCGGTTTCAAAGCACTTGACGGTACTGGTCTGGTTGCCGTAAGGATAGGCAATTCCCGCCCCCACCAAGACGTCGGTTCCCGCCAGCTCCTCCGCCACCACCGGAATCCAATACGTTGAGCCAAAGCAAAATGCATGGCAGTCGTATTCGATTGCTACCTTGCATTCCTTGCGGATTTCGGCCTCGGTAATGTCTTTGCGCAGGATGGCATAGTCAAAGCACTTGCCAAAATCCCTTTGTGTCATTTTTGAAAAGTCCAGCATTACATATCCTCCTTAGAAATGGTTCTATGAATCCCGCATGGGTTTACAACAAAGGCTTCTACGATCCGGGATGAACAGCGCTTGTGGCTCGCCCTCCTTAGAAATGATTGGGTTCACGGCATTGCGAATTGGGTACAACAACATGTTTTCGATACGATGCGAGAGAGAAAGACCAGACGAATAATGGTTGAACTTCTACTAGATTTGTGTGATTATTGTTGAACATATTATAGCTTATCGCGAAATCTAATGCAATACCTTTTTATTGTTCTACATTGTTTGTCTTTATCCCACTTGATGTTCACTGTGACTGGGCTTTCATAATCTGAGTATCAATCAGTGCATGGAACGGAAAAAGGAAGCTGCTAAAGCTTCCTCATCCACTGAATTGAATTTGATTTCATTAACCTATAATGGCAATACAACACCAAACAACAGCTTATCCGAAAGAAAGCCTGAGAAGGGTGGGCAACATTGTGAACCTTGTCATCAGATAGGGTTCGTCCCTTTCGTTCATGGCAAGCATATCGATAAGTAGCACAGGGGCTCCAACGCTTATCTTAAGTTCGGATGCCTCCAGAGCAGTTGCTCCTGCCGCTTCTATCCATTCACGCACTCGAGCGGGCTTGATGCCGTGGTTTTTTTCCAGCTGTGTGCTCAGGCGGCCCAACACCAGGGCGTTCAAGTCCAGGCCTTCCGCAAGTTCGGGCAGCATCCAATCGTATTGATAGATGCAGGGTGTACTATCCGGTATGGAACGGTAACGCGCGCGCTCCAGGCAGAACAGTTTTGTGTTCGGGCTGACCTTCATTTCCGCAGCCACCCATTCCGGCGGCTTAACCAGCTCTGCCTTCGCTACCCGTACGACAAAAACGTGCAGCTTTTCATCCATCTGCGCCCTGAGCCCAAGCCCCTGGAAGGGCATATGGGTGCGCGGAGCAGCTACATAAGTTCCTTTTCCCTGAATTCGATAAAGCAGACCTTCGCCAACCAACTGCATAATGACCGTGCGCACGGTTCCCCGGCTGATGGAGAATCGTTCAGCCAGCTGCACTTCCGTTGGAATGCGGTCCCCCACCTTCCATTCGCCGGATACTATTTTTTCCCTTAAGTAGTCGTCTAGCCTGTGGTTTCCTGAACTCATGCCCTACTCCTGTACCAATGAGTATTTCTTGAATATTATATCACATCTGCAAAGTATCGTCACGATGAAGAGTGTGGCTCCAGAGGCGGCTCTTCATCTGGAACAATCGCACAATCAATGCTGGGTTGGCCCGCACACCCCAGACGACGGATAAAGACGATGCTTTATAACTTCTCTTCGTTATCTTTACCGAATTTAGTACCGGATTTAGTACCGGCTGCGATTGCGGGTTTAAATCGAGCGGCAAAAGATGCAGTTTCGATCATTGCAGACATCCGCTGTTACGCCAGACTTGCTTGATTTTATGACTTTTGATCATTATAAATATCTTTGTTATTAGTAGATTCTTAATTAAAAGCATACAGCCAAAGTTTAACCATGAGTTTAGCTTTGGCTGTATCAAATGGTGGAGGCGAACCGCTGCGAGAGATATCCAAACTTCAAGATGGATTTTTCGGTGGATTTGGGATTTTATCGGCATGGAAGAAGGTCCCGTTAATTGGCTTTCGATATCTTTGCAGTTCTACAAGCCCGGCAAAGAATCGCTCGAGGTCACCTTTTTTGCGCGCCCTGCTCCACGCCTCCTCGTTTGATGATAGAGCTTTCCGAAAGCGCAACATTCCTGCCGTTTCAGGCGATGCACCTTTGCATGATTTCCACCGCCAAACTCTCGTTTTCGTGGGCGGTCTGGAGTAGTTTCACGATGTCTGCTGCGACGTTTTCGCCGCCCGTTCGCAACAGCTCGAATGCGCGCATCCAATCGTCAAACACTGCGCGGTAAAGCTCGGCGAGCACGTTTTCGCCGCACCTTTCAAAGTATTTCCACGCGTACTCCTTTAACGCTCCGTGGGTGCCAAGAAAGTATTCGGCATTCCAGAAGGCGGTGGACTCCGGGCGCTCGGAAAAAACGCGGATCAGCGCGTCGTAGGCGGCAAGGCCCTTTTCATTGTCGCACCATTCCTGACCCGTCAGGTGTTGCACCGCGAGGCGCATGGTGTGCCGCAGGATGGCCTCCTGGGGCTTTTCCGTAGTGCCTGTAACAGTCAGCACAGATAAAATGGGGATTTCCCCCTTTCCCAGCGCGTCAAAGGGCATCAACTGCGGCGCGTTCGCGTTAACCGGCAGCACAAAGAACAGCTGCGACTCATCGTCGTAGCCGGTGACCAGCCCCCATTCGGGGATACCAATGTCCCACACGACGGCGGGAACGCCCGCGTCGACGGAGGTCTTGATGGCTTCCAGCGCTTGCAGCCTCCGAGTTTCCTCGATTTGATCCTCTCCCCAGCACCGGCCGACGTAATTGCACACCAGCCCACCGTTCTCCACCCAGGGCTTTTGGCGGTCAAACTCCCATATGCTGGTGGCGGAGGGGCAAAGGTCGTGGCTGACCCACATACGGAAGGCAAAGCCGCTGGTGGCGACAATGTCCTCGGCGAACTCCCGCCACGGGCTGTGTTTGATTGCGCAGGATAAAGACTTTGCGAAGGAAAACAGGTACCCAGTGGCGTCCCGCACGTCCCAGCGGATGTTAAGCTGCTTTTTCATGGTCCCTCCTGTTGCGGAATAAAGGAATCATTGATTAGTTCATCGAAATTATGCTTTTTCCTTCTGCTACAATAGTCAAAAAGCGCCCTAAAGGGGCACTTTGCTCGTCTTCGCTGCTCTTCATATTTATGCTTTCACACCGTCGTATATCCGCCATTCGCCCTCGCCGTCAGTGCGACTACCACAGCGTTGATGATGCACAGCCCAGCGGTGGGCAGAGCCAGCGTACCGGAGAAGGTGTTTGCGCCAAACAGCACCAGCAGCGCGAACACGCCCAGTTAGATCGACGATTACGACACGCCATGGAGCTTTGCGTGCCAAAAATAGAAGCAGACCCCGACGGGAGTATACAGTCCACATCGGGGCCGATTGGCTCCCCGGGTAGGGAGT
>JBMNTV010000074.1:0-7805 GCA_050945915.1 Christensenellales bacterium | reverse complement strand
CTCCTGAAACATGTGTGATACTCTGAAGCATGCGCCGCTGTCTGTGCAATGGTATCGTTTGGTGGGCTCTTCGCACTTTCGCGGCCAAATCGTTATTGTATCGTGGAGTTTTCCCCGGTCTTTTCCAGGTCGGCAAGGCGCTTTTCCAGCTCCTCCACCCGTTTGACCAGCCTTTTCATCTCGATCATCACGGGGTCGGGCAGATTGACCTGGTCGAGGTCGATCTTCGCCTCGTCCTGCTGCATCGCCCTGGCCTTTCCATGCCCGATATGACCCGCAAATTCTTCAGGATCGGCCTTCGAAGGGGCGAGCGTTTCCCGTCCCGGTTCCGGCAGGACGACGACATCGGAGCAGCTGTCGCTCTTGGGGCAGGTTTTGCATTCTTCGCAGTCCTCGCAGCTTTCCTTTTCGCAGCCGGGAACAGGAACCCGCTTGACGACCCTTCCCGGAATGCCCACCACCGTCGATCCCGGCGGCACCTCCCGCAACACCACGGCACCGGCGCCGATCTTGCTGTACGCGCCGACGGTAAACGGCCCCAGCACCTTTGCCCCGGAGGAGATCACAACGTCGTTCTCGATGGTGGGATGGCGCTTGCCAACGTCCTTCCCGGTGCCGCCCAGGGTCGCGCCCTGATAGATGGTCACATTATCCCCCACCACGGCGGTTTCGCCAATGACAACGCCCATGCCGTGGTCAATGAACACCCCTTCGCCGATCTTGGCTCCCGGATGGATCTCGATCCCCGTCAAAAACCGCATAAACTGAGAAATCATTCGTGCCAGCAGCTTGCAGCGGTGATTGTACAACCAGTGGGAAACCCGGTGTATCAAAAGCGCCCAGAATCCAGGATAGCAGAGTATCACCTCGAGTGCGTTCCTGGCGGCCGGGTCGCGTGCCAGCACCACCTGTATACTGCGCCTAATCGTCTTAAACATGTTCCCCCCGATAATAAAAAAATAGACCGCTGCTCAGAGGCGCAGCGGTCGCGGTTCCACTCTGATTCAATGGCGAAGAAAACTCCGCCATCCTTTGGTGCCTCTAACGGGGCAAATCGTCCCCGGCTAATCAGGCAGCCGGCCCTTTCACCGGAGAGGCTCACGGGCGCACTTCCCAATATCGCTTCGTGACCGAGTGGCTTTCAGCCGGTGGCACACTCTCTCTTTTGGTCAGCTCCGCGCGGTACTTTCCCGCTCATCGCCTTTTATCAACGTTTTACACAATTATATGCAAAAGGCGTCAAACAGTCAACAGGTCAATACGCCTTCAGCCTGGTCCATGCATCGTGGTACAGCTTTTCGTGCTCACCAAGGTCCAAATGGGGCGTGCAGCGGTCGATCACTTCCTGGCTGGGGTTGTAAACCTCGTCCTGGATCATTTCCTCGTCGAGAAGCTCCATCGCCGCGGCGTTGGGGGTGGAATAGCCGACATAATCCGCATTGATCGCGGCAATATCCGCGCGGAGGAGATAATCGATAAAGAGGTACGCCGCGTCCTTGTTCTTGCTGGACTTGGGGATCACCATATTGTCGAACCAGATGTTGCTGCCTTCGACGGGAACGACGTAGGCCAGATCGGGGTTCATGGTGATGCCGGAGTACGCATCTCCGTTGTAGACCGCAGCGAGGGCGCCGCTTTCGGCGACCATGCGGTCCCGCAGGTCGTCGGTTCCATAGGCCGCCACAATGGGCTTCTGCTGCTTGAGCAGGGCTTCCGCCTCGGCGATCTCGTCCGGATTGGTGGTGTTGTTGGCATAGCCAAGCCTGAGCAGGGCAATCATCATGCTGTCCCGCACGGAATCGTACATATAAATCTGGTCCTTATATTTTTCGTCCCACAGGATATCCCAGCTTTCGACCGGTTCCGTAACCATCTTGGTGTTGTACATAATCCCGAATGTGCCCCAGAAATAAGGAACGGAATACTTGTTCTCCGGGTCAAACTCGCGGTTGAGGAACCTGGGATCCAGGTTTTTGTAGTTGGTCAGCCTGGAGGTGTCGATCTCCGCCAGCAGATCCTCTTTAATCAGCTTGGTTATGGCATAGTCCGAGGGGAAACACAGGTCATAGATGCTGTCCGCGCTCTGAAGGCGAATGAGCATTTCCTCATTGCTGGTCATGGTATCGTAGTGCATGTCGATATGGGGATATTCCTGGCGGAACCCTTCGAGCACGCCTTCTTCGATGTAATCGCCCCAGTTGAGCACATACAGCGACATGGTCTTTTCGACCCCGCCGCCGGAGCAGCCGGCGAGTGCGGCTACCGCAAGGACGGCGACAAGCAACACAGCAAGCTTTTTCATGTTTTGACTTCCTCCCAAACAGTTGTCCCGGATTTCCGCGCCATACGGGCTTCTTTCTTTTGGGCGCGTTTTTTTCTTGCTTCGGGGGAACTCTTGCCCCCAAGAATGTTGACCGTCAGCAGCAACGCCAGCACCACCACGAACATCAGGGCCGAAAGGGCGTTGATCTTGGGGTTGATGCCCCGCCTTGCCAGCGAATAGACGTATATGGACAGGTTCTGCGCTCCCTGCTGACAGAAGAAACTGATGACGAAATCGTCGATGGAAAGCGTAAACGCCAGAATCGCGCCGGAAATCACGCCGGGCATGATCTGGGGCAGAATCACCTTCCTAAGGGCCTCAGCCGGCGTCGCGCCAAGGTCCAGCGCCGCCTCATAGAGGGAGTTCGAGGTCTGCCTGAGTTTGGGCATGACCGCAAGAATGACGTAGGGAATATTGAACGTAATGTGGGCAAGCAGCATCCTGGTATACCCCTGGGGCACTGCCAGCAGCGAAAAGGCGAACATCAGCGCCACACCCGTCACGATATCCGGGTTGATGACCGGGATATTCGACAGATACATCACGCCGTTTCGCCAGCGGCGCTTCATCGAGTGAATGCCGATGGCGGCGGCAGTACCGATCAGCGTCGCACAGATGGAGGAAAGCACGGCCACGGAAACCGTGACTTCCAGCGCGGCCATAATGTCCCTGTCCCGCAAGAGCGCAGCATACCAATCGAGGCTGAATCCCCCCCAGGTGGCCATCGTCCTGGACGAATTGAAGGAGTAGACGATCAGCACGATGATGGGGGCATACATGAACAGCAGCATGATGCCGATAAAAAAGCTGCGCAGGAATGAAGTTTTGCTTTTCGTCACAGCAGTGTACCCCCATTCTCTTCGCCTTTGTCAAAGCGGTTGGTGATGGCCATGCAGATGAACACCAGCACCATCATGATGCAGGACAGCGCCGCCCCAACGTTCCACCCGCCGTTCACCTGACCGACGGAAAGGAACTGGTTTTCGATCAGGTCGCCGTAAAGCATGTACTGTGATCCCCCCAAAAGCCTGGAAATGGCAAAGGTGGTGATGGTGGGAATGAACACCATGGTGATTCCCGAAATCACACCGGGCAAAGACAGGGGGAACACCACCTTCGTAAATACCTGCATATTGGTCCCGCCGAGGTCCTGGGCAGCCTCGATGTTCGATTTGGGCATCTTTTGAAGGATGTTGTAAATCGGCAGGATCATAAAGGGCAGGTAGTTATAGACCATGCCCACGATCACCGCGCCCTGAGTGTTCATCAGTTTGGCGCGGCCAAGGCCCAGCTGAACGAGCAACTGGTTGATCAGCCCATTGCTGTCCAGAATGTTCATCCAAGCATAGGTGCGGAGCAGGAAGTTCATCCACATGGGCAGGATGAACAGCATGGAAAGGATCGCCGCTTTCCTCGGGGACATTCGCGAAAGAAAATAAGCGATCGGATACCCCAGAAGGAAGCAGATGACGGTGGCAATCACCGCAAGCTCCAGAGAACGAAGGAGCACCTTCATATAAACCGGATCCAAGGCGGCCCTGATGTTTTCCAAGGTGAACGCGCCGTCGGCCTGACCCGTCAAAGCATAGTACAGGATCAAGATCATGGGCGCGACGATGAGCACGATCATCCAAAGCATATAGGGCGCGGCGAAATACTTGCGCTTCATTCTCCCGTATCCTTTCGCATGATGTGGATATCGTCCGGGAAGAAACTCAGCCCCACATGGGTCCCCTCCTCCGCTTTGCCTGTGGAGTGAACGAGGAAGGTGTGCTCCCCGGTATCGATCTGCATTTCATAATGAACGCCCATAAACACAAGGGAGCGGACGACTCCATTGAGCGTTCCGTCGTCCGGCGGGACGAGCTTGATATCCTCCGGACGGATGACGACGTCCACCGCCTCGTTCGGGTCAAAACCCTTGTCGACGCAGTTGAAGCCCTTTCCCGCGAACTCGACGAAGTAATCCTCCACCATGACGCCGGGCAGGATGTTGCTTTCGCCGATGAAATCCGCCACAAAGGCGTTTTTCGGCTCGTTATAAATGTCCGTAGGGGTTCCGATCTGCTGGATGACGCCCTTGCGCATGACGACGATGGTGTCGCTCATGGTCAGGGCCTCCTCCTGGTCGTGGGTCACATAAACAAATGTGATGCCCAGCTGCTGCTGCATGCGCTTCAGCTCGATCTGCATCTCCTTGCGCAGCTTCAGGTCCAATGCGCCCAGGGGTTCGTCCAGCAGCAGGACCTCCGGCTCGTTTGCCAGGGCCCGGGCGATGGCCACCCGCTGCTGCTGACCGCCGGACAAGGCCTCCACCGAGCGGTTTTCATAGCCCGAAAGATCCACCATGGAAAGCATTTCGCGGACCTTCTTGTCGATGATCTTCTTGTCCAGCTTTTTTAGCTTGAGTCCGAACGCGACGTTATCGTATACGTTCAAATGCGGAAACAGCGCGTATTTCTGGAAAACGGTGTTGACCTTGCGCTTATAGGCGGGAACGTCGGTCACGTCTTTTCCGTCAATATAAACCTTTCCGGAGGACGGTGTTTCAAAACCGGCTATCAACCGCAGCATCGTGGTTTTTCCACAACCTGACGGCCCGAGTAATGTCAAGAATTCGCCGTTCCGTATGTAAAGGTTGATGTTTTTCAGCGCTTCCTCGCCATCGAAATCCTTCGACAGATCAACCAAATCAATGATGTGATGAGCCATGTCCTTCCTCCGGAATGAAGTATGCCTTGCTCTTTTCTCAGAATGAGGGCGGAGAGCTAACCCATAATAGTTTTGCCTGGAGCTTGCCGTTGTTCTCCAGCCAATGCTGGTCTGTGGGGCGATAATAGAAAGAATCCCCTTTTCTTACCTTGAGCCGCCTGGGCCCGATGCACAATGTGACCCAGCCGGCCAGCACATGTCCGAACTCCTCGCCCTCGTGGGCATTGTGGACCATGCTTTTGCCGCCCGGCTCCAGGGTCAGCATGATCGGCTCCATGGTATTCTTCTGTGAAGTCGTGACCAGCCAGCGTATCTCAAATCCGTTTTCATCTTCCTGGACGAAGATATCGTCCGCCCCGAAAACGATTTTTTCCTCAATGGTTTCATTAAAAAAATCGCGTATATTAGTCCCCAGAGCTTCGAGGATGTCCATTAATGTCGCGATCGACGGGGACGCGAGATCGCGCTCCACCTGGGATATAAAGCCCTTTGAAAGCTCCGTCCTCGCAGCGAGCTCTTCCTGGGTGAGTCCGTATTTAATGCGGAGGCGGCGTATTTTGTCCCCAATGCTGATGGATTCGCCAATTGTCAAAACCGCTTTCTCTCCCTTCCGCGTGCAGCCTTTCTAAATATTGTGTTTAGTTTTGCTAAACTGAACCGTGTTCCATTTTGCCATATTGGATTCACTTTGTCAATGCCATTTTTGTCTTTGATTTTTGCCCAAAAAACAGGAAAATCACCCGAAAAATCCATGAATCACCGGCATTTTCAGCGTTATTGGACAAGATCGCCCCATCCCGCATCATTTCTTGCCCTGCATCGCAGAGCAAAAAACGGCGCTTGTGAACGCCGTGTTTAGTATAGCAAAACAAATGCCGGAAGAATTCGCCCTTTTTGATAAACTTGTGTGTTACGCGGTGTTTAACAATACCTTACTTTATCAGACAAAACAGGCCCGGCTTCAAAAAGTGCCGGGCCCAAATGCCGATAACTTCTATATGCGTCGAATTACTCGTTTTCCGTATCTTCGTTTTCCGGGACGTCGGAATACACGTCCATGCTGTCCTGGGGAGCGTCGTCCTGGGGCGGGGGGGCCACGCCTTCGTTGTCCACCACATTGTCCGTCGGCTGAACATCCGGTCCCTTGTGGATGATCGTGCTGATGGCGCGATACGTCGTCTTATATGCCAGAACACTCTTGATCAGCGTTCCATCAGCGGCGTAATACTCCTTGTACGTTTCGTACCTCGAGCCGCTCCTCCCCTGTCGGTCCACCGTTGACGTTCCGGGCTTCATGGTTTTGACCACCACGATTTCATCCGGCGGCTGCTTGATGGTTCCCGTCCGTTTGGACACCAGCTTAATATACTGATTATCCGGCAGCGGCTCGCCGTAAATGGTGATCGTCAGCTCTTTTTTCTTCGTATCAATATCCGTCCCGATGACGATGGGCGTCTCCCTGTCGTTCCTGAAGATGAAGTCCTGGGTGCCGGTGTTGATGGTGGCGTCCTGCCCGGCGGGCAGATAGGACAGCGGCCAGCTGTGCGGCGCCCGCTCCACGATGGTCAGATCCGCCATCAGTACGGCGTTAAAGGTAGTGGAGGAAACCTGGCACACGCCACCCCCCGGCTCTTCCACGGACTTGCCGTTGTTGATGGCGCCGGCGAGCTTCCATCCGTGGGATGTATAGCGCGGCCCCAGCACCGTATTAAAGGAAAACTCCTCTCCGGGATTGAGCACATAGCCATCAAACATGCTCAGAGCTTTTTCGATGTTGAACACGCGGTTTTTCGCTGCCTGGCTTCCCTTGGCAAAGGAGGAAGTTGCGCTGCTGACGACGGAAGTCAGACGCTTGACGTCCTCAATGGTGACCGCAGGCTCGATCTCGTTATAAGGCGCCTGGCAGGGCTGGGAGAAATCCCCGGCGGCAACGTAGCTTTCGATGGCGTCAAACAACGCTTCCGCGTCCACCTGCCTGCCCCTGACCCCTTCCGTGTAAACAAAGCGGCCCTCGACGTTCCGATCGTATGCATACGTTGCGTCCATCGGAGCGACGTTCATTTGAACGGCCAGCTCGGCCACAAGGTCTTTTAGCGGCGCGATGTCATATTTGTACTCAATGGTAAAAGAGGTTTCTTCCTGAGCAAAAGCTGCAGCCAGCAGCTCATCCAGCTGGGCAACACCGACGACGGAGGAGCAGTCCAGCTTAAACATATCTTCCCCGCAGGCAATCTGGATGTTCCCCAGGGTGGGGGCAGTATCGGGGTCAAGAAAAAAATCTCTGACCTCTTGTTCGGTCAGGCCGCCAACGTCAATGCCATTTATCGTTGTACCATCCGGCAATACCTGCGGCTGGGCGGTTGGCTCGGGAGAAACGTCTCCCTCGGATTCGCGCCCTGAACAAGCCGAAAAAATGACAGCTATCGCCAAAAAGATGATCAAAACAGACAAAGAATGCAGACGGTTTTTCATTCTGACCTCCCGAAAAAACTACAGCATGATTATGATACCTTTCTTGTGCTCCTTTGTAAAGAGGAAAAGCCCCTTGCATCATGCGTATAAAGCAACTAAAATGTAAATATAGTATGTCCTTTTTTCACTTGGGTTCCCGGAGGTATTCAATTGAAGGAACATCCTGACAGACGCGGCAAGCGTACGCTGACGGACTATGTATACAGCGCGTTGCGCTCGGATATCCTCAGCGGGGCTTATTCCGCGGGCGCCAGCCTCGTCGAAACGCGCATTGCAGAAGAGCTTGGCGTCAGCAGGA
>JBMNTV010000073.1:0-7973 GCA_050945915.1 Christensenellales bacterium | reverse complement strand
CCCAGTACTGTTCGTTTCGCAGGAAAATGACCCCGCATTTGGCGAGGTGGTGCTCCAAAATGTCGGCGTTGTATCCGGTGACCACCACGATGCGCTTCACCCCGGCTTGCTGAAAGGTCGCGATGATTCGCTGGGCGATGGAGATGGAGCCGATGTTGAGCATCGGTTTGAAATCGCCCATTCTGGAAGACATTCCCGCGGCTACGATCACGACGCCTGTTTCCATGCGGTTCCCTCCGGATCGGGTGCATTCTGCAACATGATGTGCGATGCATACAATACGAACATACCGACTTATAACCAGTTATAATTTGAAGAAGGATAGTTGGTCTGATAAACTGATGACAGAGAATAAATATGAACTTATGAGCCTGCATGCCCCCCACAGGGGTCCTTATCCGGGCCTTTTCCAGTCAAATCCCGCAGCTTGTTCACTCCGGCAGTCGAATAGAACACAATCTCCGCCGGCTTTCCGTCCACCCCTTCGCCACGAAGGCGCAAACAGTTGGACGTTTCAAAATAATCCAACGGCAGGGTGCGTCGAAAGGTCTTGCCCGTCGCGCAATCGGTAACTTCCACCGTAACTTCACTCGCAGCAATCGAACAGATCTGATCCTTGTTTTCCATCACCGATTCCTCGCTTTGCATGGATTCCGCTTTGTGAGAGATTTATTTTTATTCATTATAGCATAGATATCTTTCAGTTGAACCTTTTTTCATTCGTTTTTTGAAGCGCTGGGCGCTTTTTGACGGCGCGAACCAAGACTTTAAGGAGGACGCCTATGATTAAGAAAGTTCTGAAGATCAACGGAGTTGAACGCACACTGATCGTCGAAGGCAACGAGTCCCTGGCCACCATTTTGCGCGAGCGCATGCTGCTCACCGGCTGCAAAATCGGTTGCGGCGAAGGGCACTGCGGCGCCTGCAACGTCATTGTGAACGGCAAGGTCACCAGATCCTGCGTCACCAAGATCAGCAAGGTCGAAGACTTTTCCGAGATCACCACCATCGAGGGCGTGGGCACCATCGACGACCTGCATCCCCTCCAGGTGGCGTGGATGGCCTATGGCTGCGCCCAGTGCGGCTTCTGCAGCCCCGGGTTCATCATGAGCGCGAAGGCGCTTTT
Organism: Christensenellales bacterium; assembly: GCA_050945915.1. GTDB lineage: Bacteria > Bacillota > Clostridia > Christensenellales > CALWSW01 > CALNBC01. The sequence continues at coordinate 6,847 of JBMNTV010000073.1, read as the reverse complement.
GGAAAGGAACCCCGATCCCACCCGGGAAGAGGTACGGGATTGGTTCCACCGGAACCGCAACCTCTGCCGCTGCACGGGATACAAGCCCCTGATCGACGCCACCATGGCCGCCGCCAAGGTCCTGCGCGGCGAAATGACCAAGGAAGATCTGGTCTTTATGCCGACGGACAACCGCATCACCGGCACGACCTACGTCCGCCCCTCTGCCGCGGCGAAGGTTACCGGCACTTGGGATTACGGCGCGGATGTCGCCTTGCGCATGCCCGATAGCACGTTGCGCCTTGCCCTCGTCCAGGCAGAGGTTTCCCACGCCATCATCAAGGGCGTGGACACTTCCGAGGCGGAAAAGATGCCCGGCGTATTCAAGATCATCACCGCGAAGGACGTTCCCGGAAAGAACCGCATCAACGGTCTCGTCATGCTGCCGCTGAACAACAAGTGCGACGGGTGGGACCGCCCGATCCTGTGCGACGAGAAGGTCTTCCAATACGGCGACGCCATCGCCATCGTGGCGGCGGATACCGAGGAGCACGCCCGCGAGGCGGCCAAGGCCGTCAAGGTGGATCTTGAAATCCTGCCCGCCTATATGAGCGCTCCGGAAGCCCTGGCGCCCGACGCCATCGAGATCCATCCCGGCGTGCCCAACGACTATTTCGTGACCAACTGCATCAAAGGACCGGAATTTGACTGGGACAGCGCCCCCAACGTGGTGGAGGTCGAGAGCTACTGCTCCCGCCAGCCGCACCTCTATCTGGAGCCGGACAACGGCTTTGCCTACATCGACGAGGACGGCATGCTGACCATCCACTCCAAGAGCATCGGCATCCACCTGCACATGCCCATGATCGCGGAGGGCATCGGCGTTTCTATGGAAAAACTCCGTCTCGTGCAGAACAACGCGGGCGGCACCTTCGGGTACAAGTTCTCCCCCACCAACGAGGCGATCCTCGGCGTGGCGGCTCTGGTGTGCCAGCGTCCGGTATCGCTGAACTTCAATATGTACCAGTCCATCACCTACACCGGCAAGCGCAGCCCCGGCCATATGCACATCAAGCTGGCGGCGGACGAAAACGGCAAGCTGCTGGCCCTTTGGGGGGACAACTACATCGACCACGGCCCGTACTCCGAGTTTGGCGATCTGTTGACCCACCGCCTCTCCCAGTTCGTGGGCGCAGGGTACCACATTCCCTCCATCCGGAACAAGAACACCACGGTGTTCACCAACCACGCGTGGGGTTCCGCCTTCCGTGCGTACGGCTCGCCCCAGGCCTTCATGGGCAGCGACATCGCCATGGATATGCTCGCCGCCAAGATGGGCATCGACCCCTTCGACTTCCGCGAGATGAACTGCTACAAGGCGTCCGAGAATTCCACCACCCCCACGGGCTTCCCGCCGGATGTCTACTGCGAGGAGGAGCTCTTCAAGCTCGCCCGCCCGTATTATGAAGCCGCCAAGAAGCGCGTCGCCGAAAAGAACGCCGCCAGTGACGGCAGGATCAAATACGGCGTCGGCGTCTCCCTGGGCGTTTACGGCTGCGGTCTGGACGGGGTGGACAGCTCCGAGGCCTGGGCGGACCTGAATCCGGACGGAACGGTCACCATCACCAACTGCTGGGAGGACCACGGCCAGGGGGCGGACATCGGCACCCTGTCCAGCGCTCATGAAACCCTGCGCGCCGCCGGCATCAAGCCCGAGCAGATCCGCCTGCGGATGAACGACACCAAGCTGGCCCCCAACTCCGGCCCCGCCGGCGGCAGCCGCTCCGCGGTCATGACGGGCAACGCCATCCGCCTCGCCTGCGAGAAGCTGGTCGCAGCCATGAAGAAGCCGGATGGCACCTATCGCACCTATGACGAGATGAAGGCCGAAGGCATCGACACCCATTATGTGGGCAACTGGGTCGCCACCTACTGCTCCGCCAATCCGGTGGACCAGGCGACTTCCCAGGGCGAGCCCTTCTCGGTCTATATGTACACCATCTTCCTGCCCGAGGTGGCGGTGGATACCGAGACCGGCAAAGTCAAGGTCGAAAAATTCACCGCTGTGGCGGACTGCGGAACCATCCTGAACAAGCTCGCGGTGGACGGCAACTTCTACGGCGGTCTGGTGCAGGGTATCGGCTTGGCGCTTTCCGAGGACTTTGAGGATCTCAGCAAGCACACCAGCCTGCTTAAGTGCGGCATCCCCTACCCCAACGACGTGCCGGACGACATCGAGGTCGTGTACCTGCAGACTCCGCGTCCCGAAGGCCCCTATGGAGCCGCCGGCTGCGGCGAGGCCCCGTTGGATGCGCCCCACCCCGCCATTCTGAACGCCATCTACAACGCCACGGGCGCCCGCATCACCCGCGTCCCGGCGCTGCCCCATGTTGTGCTTGAGGCGCTGCAGAAGGTGAAGGACCAAAAGTAAACCCTTTCGTGAACATGCAACTGTATGCGATAATAGAGAGGCGGTCTTCCGCCTCTCTATTCATCAACTATTTGACTATTCACAATTTTAGGGATGACCCCTGTCTTGATTTTCGCTTGAGGTAAGATTCATGAAAGATTTCGAGGAACGCTCCACAAGGGTATACAGGCAGAAGCAGATGTTCTCAAAGCAGGAGCTGGAGGACAGGGAAAACGTCTGCATCCGGGACGAACCGGCCTTCTGCGCCGCCGCCTGCCCGCTGAAACTGGACGCCAGGGCTTTCGTCAAATCCATGAAGGAGGGCGATTATACCGGCGCCCGGGCCCAGCTTGAGCGGATCGCGCCCTTTCCCTTCATCCTTTCCCGGGGCTGCGAAGCCCCTTGTGAACAGGCTTGCCGATTGGCGGAAATGGGGGAAGGCATCGGTATTGGCGCACTGGAGCGGGCCTGCATGGCGCTGGGCACGGCGAAGTCCGGCCGCGGCATGCTCAAGATGAAAAAGAGAAAAACCGTCGCCATCTTCGGCGCGGATCTGTTTTCCCTTGCCCTCGCCGGCGAACTGGCAAACAAGGCATATCCCGTTTCCTTTTTCTGTGAGGAAGGGGAAGCGGCAGCCATCATCGATTCCTGCGCGCCCTTTTTGACCGAAGCGGAGGCTGCCGCCGAGGCGGAGCGTCTGGATCGTTTTGACATTGCGCTGAAGTACAATACAGAGCTGACCGCCGCGTTTTTTGAAGAGCGGCGGGAAGGCTTTGATATTCTGTGCGCCTCCCGGGCCTTTGCAAAGATGTTGGACCCCAAGGGGGAGCCGGACGGGGTGACCCTGGTCTTGCCCGCATGGGGGATTATCGCCCCGACTGCGGAAACTTCGGGTGTACTTCGTTCCTTGTTTGACGCCAAGCGCGCCGCCATATCCGTGGACAGGCTGGCCCAGAACATGGACCCCGCCACAGCCCGCGGGGTGGAAGGGGCGGTCAAAAGCAGGTTGTATACCAATATGGAAGGGGTGGAGCCCTCCCGCCGCGTCCCGGAAGGCAGCGGATACAGCGCCGAGGAAGCAAAGCAGGAGGCGAGTCGCTGTATCGAGTGCAGTTGCCAGGAGTGTGCGAAGGGCTGCGCGTATTTGCGGCATTACAAGAAATTCCCCCGTCAGTTGACCAGGGAGATTTACAACAACGTCAGCATCATCATGGGCGACCACATGATGAACAAGCCCATCAATTCCTGCGCCCTCTGCGGCCAGTGCTCCGTCACCTGCCCCTTTGGGTACGACATGGCGAGCGTCTGCCACATCGCCCGGGAAAACATGGTCTCAACCGGTAAAATGCCCCTCGCCCCCCACGAATTCGCCCTGCAGGACATGTTGTTTTCCAACGGCGAAGCATTTCTTTCGAAGCCGCAACCGGGGTTTGAAACCTGCCGATACGTCTTTTTCCCCGGCTGCCAGGCGGGGGCCATCGCGCCGGAAACGGTGAAGAGGGCGTATGAGGACCTTTGCAACCGGTTGGACGGCGGCGTTGCCCTGATCCTGGGGTGCTGCGGGGCGATTGCGGACTGGGCGGGGCGGTACGAGCTGTTTGGCAGAACTTGCGACGACTTGAAGGGCGAAATAGCCCAATTCGGCGAGCCGCAGATCATCGCTGGTTGCCCCACCTGCCAAAAAACGCTGGAAAAGATCCTCGGAAAAGAAGCCCTGGGCATTTGGGACATTTTGAATCAAATCGGCCTGCCCGACGCAAAAGGTGCGCATCAAACCGTGGCGATGCACGATTCCTGCGGCGCCAGGGGAAACGGAAAAACCCAAAAAGCGGTGCGGGACCTGGCAAAAAGCCTCGGCTTGAAGTTGATCGAAACCGCGTACTCGGGGGACAAAAGCCCCTGCTGCGGCTACGGCGGCCTGGTCAGTTACGCCAACCGGGAGGTGGCGCAGGAGTTCGCCCAATCCTGTGTTGCGCGCTCGGATGCGCCCTTCCTTACCTATTGCATGGCGTGCAGGGACCGATTTGCCCGGGAAGGGCATGATTCTGCGCACATTCTGGAACTGGTTTACGGCCCGCCGGCGGGCGCGCCGCCGGACATCAGCGAAAAGCGTCGCAACCGCCTTTCGCTCAAAAACCGCCTTTTGAAAGAACTGTGGGGTGAGGACGCGATGGAAAAGGACTGGGGCTTTACGCTGACAATCACCGAAGAAGCCCGCCTTCAGATGGATGACCGCATGATCCTGGATTCGGATGTGTACGCAGTCATGCAGGCATACCGGGAAACCGGCGACGCGATACTGGACAGCGAAACCGACCTTCTGATCACCCGCCACCGCATCGGCAACGTCACCTTCTGGGTGAAATTCGAAGAAAAAGACGGAGGCTACGTCATCCGGGGGGCATACAGCCACCGCATGATCGTCAAGTGAGGGAAATCATGGCTCAGAACAAGACTTATTACACGGTGGACCCCCTGGGGAAGCTCATCTGCAACAAATGCAAGGTATCCCTGGTGAAGGGTTCCGCCACCTTCAGCTATCTGGACAACGCCTTTCCCGTGGAGCTGCCTGTGTGCCCGAATTGCGGCTTCATTTATGTGCCGGAGGATTTGGCATTGGGCAAAGTCCTGGCGGTGGAACGGGCTTTGGAGGACAAATAAGGGCCTTAGCGGCGATTTTTACCATAGCGACCCAAAGGGAAACCAAATGACACACCATCCGGGAGGAGAAGCCCAGACAAAGCGCCTGCTTGCGCTGGCGGACTTGACGCCCTGCCGCATTTTGGACATGGGGGCAGGGGAGGGCGCGACCCTCAAGCTCCTTCGCGATCTCGGGTTTGACGCTGTCGGGATCGACAAGGCGGGGAAAAACGGCGCCATCGCCGGCGATTTTCTTCATTGTCCTTTTTCGGACGGCAGTTTTGACGCGGTGTTGTCCGAATGCGCGTTTTTCGTGTCCGGCAATCCAAAAAAAGCGCTTTCAGAGGCTTTTCGACTGCTCAAAAAGGGTGGCAAGCTCCTGCTTTCCGACGTTTATTTCGGCACCCGGGAAGAAGCAAAGAAATGCTTAAAGGAGGCGGGATTTCGCGTTCTCGCCTTTGCGGATGAAACCAAAGAATGGAAGAAGTACTACATTGAGTGCATCTGGAGGGGCACTGCAGAGCAGTATTGCGGCTGCGCCAGGGGCAGACCATGCGGCTACTATCTTGTTGTATGCGAAAGGACGTGACTCGGGATGGACCTTTTTGACAGGATGCTGGAGCTTGCCAGGCAGGGTTTTTTCTGCGCGCAGATCATGATGATTCTGGCTTTGGAGGCGGAAGGCAAGGAGAATCCGGACCTGGTTCGCGCCATGGGCGGGCTGAGCGAGGGGCTGGGGTTTACGACGGGGGATGTTTGCGGCGCCTTAAGCGGCGGATGCTGCCTGCTTTCTTATTTTGCGGGCAAGGGCGAACCTGACGAACTGGAGCATCCCAATTTTCGTGCAATGACCGCGGAGTTCATCGCGTGGTTCAAAGAGTACACGGAAGAATACGGCGGTCACGCCTGCAAGGCCATCCTGGCCGGGGACCCGAAAAACCGCATTCAGCGCTGCCCCGGCCTGATGCAGGACGCTTTCGAGAAATGCTTGGAACTGCTGGGTGAAAGGGGTGTGCTATGAGCCTGATCTACATGAACAACGCCGCCACAAGCTGGCCCAAACCCCCCTGCGTGGTAGAAGCTGTGGCCCGAGCGCTCACCGAGCTGCCCGGGGCGATGCACCGCGGCGGGGTGGAGAGATTCGACGTCTTTTCCGCAGTGCGCGCAAAACTCGCCGCCCGGCTGGGCGTCATGGACCCGAACCGCATCGCCCTGGGGCCCAATGCCACCTGGGCATTGAATGCGGCGATTTTAGGCTTTCCCCTTTCCCAGGGGGATGTGGTGATCACCACAAAAGCGGAACACAACAGCGTCATTCGCCCGCTTCATGCGCTGACGGGCAAAGCGGGCATCAGGGTGGTGTATCTCGACACGGACGAAACGGGCCGCGTCCCGCTGGATGCATGGCGGGAAGCGCTTTCCAAATACCGTCCCCGTTTAGCGGTTTTGACCCATGCGTCCAACGTCACCGGCGCGGTGAACGATGCTGGCGCCTTAACAAGGGCGGCAAAGGCGGCGGGCGCTGCGGTTTTACTGGACGCTTCTCAGACCCTGGGCTGGATTCCCCTGAGCGCGGAAAGCTGGGGGGTGGATATGGTGGCCTTCACGGGGCACAAGTATCTGCTCGGCCCCCAGGGTACCGGCGGGCTGTGGGTGCGACCGGGGCTGGAGCTTGCGCCCCATCTCGTGGGCGGCACCGGCATCCACAGCGATATGGATACCATGCCCGAAGCCATGCCCCTGCGGCTGGAGGCGGGAACGGGCAACGAGCCCTCCTTCCACGGGCTGCTGGCCGCGCTGCGCTGGGCGGAGGAGAAC
>JBMNTV010000072.1:0-8025 GCA_050945915.1 Christensenellales bacterium | reverse complement strand
CGGTCTTCTTCTCGCCTTCCGTTGCCCTTTTGCTTTCGATGAACTCTTTCGCCTCGTTTTCGCCGCCGTAGGCGCTGTAAAAATACGGGGTCTCGCAGGGGAACTCGCCGGCGCAGGTGTCCACCATGCGAAAGCCCACGGGGATGCGTTCGACAGCCTTTTTGCCGGAAAGCTTTTCGATCACCCAGTCCGGCCAGCTCTGCGCCTTGGCTTTTTTGTAAAGCTCACCGATCAGCTCGCCCTTTCGAAGTTCCAGCTCGGTGAGGGCGAGGTTTTTCAGCTTCATCACGAACCATTTGTCAATCCCCGTGACGGCGCAGATGTCTTTCGGCGAAATCCCCCGAAGCAGCGCTTCGTAGACCGCGAAAAGTCGGGTATCGTCGCAGCGGTGCAGCCTGTCCTCCACCTCGTAATCCTCCAAGGCGGCGAGTTCCGGCAGCCTCGGCCAGCCCAGTCCCAGTTCCGCGCCCCGCACCGCCTTCATCAGCGCTTCCTCGAAGGTGATGCCGATGGCCATGACTTCTCCCGTCGCCTTCATCTGGGTGCCCAGCGTCCTTGTGGCGTAGGCAAACTTGTCAAACGGCCATTTGGGAAGCTTGACCACCACATAGTCCAAAGCCGGCTCAAAGCACGCGCTGGTTTTTCCGGTGACGGCGTTTTTGATTTCCCCCAGATCGTAGCCCAAAGCGATTTTTGTGGCGACCTTGGCGATGGGGTACCCCGTCGCCTTGCTGGCAAGGGCGGAGGAGCGGGACACCCTGGGGTTGACCTCGATGACGGCGTACTCAAAACTTCCCGGATTCAGGGCGAACTGGCAGTTGCACCCGCCGACCACGCTCATGCTGTCCACGATTTTTAGCGCCGCGCGACGGAGCATCTGGTACTCCCTGTCCGCCAGTGTCACCGCCGGGGCGATGACGATGGAATCGCCGGTATGCACACCCACAGGGTCCAGATTTTCCATGGAGCAGACGGCGATGGAGTTGCCCATATGGTCCCGCATGACTTCGAACTCGATTTCCTTCCATCCGGCGACGGACTTTTCCACCAGAATCTGGTGGATGGGCGAACTGCGAAGGCCGTTTAAGGCAATCTGCTTCAACTCCTGCTCGTCCTGCGCCACGCCGCCGCCCGTTCCGCCCAGGGTGAATGCCGGCCGCACGATGACGGGGTACCCAGCGGCGTTGGCGAAGCGGATGGCGGTGGGCAGGTCGTTGGCGATGACGGAAGGGATCACCGGCTCGCCGATTGTTTCCATGGTCTCCTTGAACGCCTTGCGGTCCTCCGCCTTGTTGATGGTTTCGGGGTCCGCGCCCAGCAATCTGACGCCCTGTTCCACCAAAAACCCTTCCTCGGCAAGTTGCATGGAAAGGGTAAGCCCCGTCTGGCCTCCGAGCGTGGAGAGGATGCCGTCCGGCTTTTCCTTTAAGATGATGTTCTTCAACACGGGGATGGTCAGCGGTTCGATGTACACCGCGTCCGCCATGGCCCTGTCCGTCATGATGGTGGCGGGGTTGGAGTTCACCAGCACCACCTGCACCCCCTCTTCCCGCAGGGCGCGGCAGGCCTGGGTTCCGGCGTAGTCAAACTCGGCAGCCTGGCCGATCATGATGGGCCCCGAGCCGATTACCATGACTTTTTTCAGCGTGTTATCCAGCGGCATGTTCAGTCCTCCAGCATGTTCAAAAATCGGTCAAACAGGAAACCGGTATCCTGCGGGCCGGCGCAGGCTTCCGGATGGAACTGCACCGAAAAGGCGTTGTGCTCCGCCCAGTCCACCCCTTCGCAGGTGTAATCGTTGGCGTTGACGAAGCTCTCCTTCGCCCCTTTGGGCAGTGTCTCGGTGAGTACGGCGTAGCCGTGGTTCTGACTGGTCATGTACAGCCTGCCGGTAGTCAAATCCCGAACGGGCTGGTTCGCGCCCCGGTGCCCGTACTTCAATCTGCTGGTCTTTGCGCCAAAGGCAAGGGCTAAAAGCTGATGCCCCAGGCAGATGCCCAGAGTGGGCAGCTTGTGCCGCGCGATTTTTTTCAGTTCCGCGATGATGTTCGTGTTTTCCGCGGGGTCGCCCGGGCCGTTGCTCAGTACCAGCCCTTCGGGCGAGAAGGCGAGGATTTCCTCTGCCGTGGTGCTCGCCGGCACACGGATGACGCGCAAATTCCGCTTCGCAAGTTCCCTTGCGATGTTTTCCTTGGTGCCAAAATCCCACAGCACCACCTGTTTTGCGTTTTCCGGACCCGTTTGGGTGATTGCGTCGCAGGTCACGGCATCCACCGCGCCGGCGACTTTGTAGTTTTTCAGTTCTTGCTTCTGCCCCTCCGAAAGGGAAGATTCCGACTGGATGCGCGCGTTCATCACGCCCTGTTCGCGGATGATGCGGGTGAGGGCTCTGGTGTCCACACCGTACAGTCCGATCACGCCCTTTTCTTTAAGAAAGGTGTCAAGATCTCCTTCGCTCCTGAAGTTGGAAGGATCCTGACACCATTCATGCACGACGTATGCGGATAGTTTGGGGGTTTTGCTCTCGAAGTCCGAAGGAATCACCCCGTAATTCCCGATGAGCGGGAAGGTCTGCAGCACGATCTGACCGAAAAAGCTGGGGTCCGTGATGGTTTCCAAATACCCCGTCATCGAAGTGGAAAACACCAGCTCTCCGGTAACGTCCCCATCGGCACCAAACCTGAAACTTGGAAACACGGAGCCGTTTTCCAGCAGGATATAAGCCTTTTGCATCCGTAGTCACCTCAAAATCTTTGCAAAGTAACGCGCGATTTTTGCGTGCGTTGCCAACTGTGTTGCCGAAAACATGGCAAAGCATCGCTCAGCCGTTGTAGGCAGCGATGATGGAAGCAGCGATTTCCCTTCGGGTCGTGCGGCGGTCCATCGCCTGTTTTTCGATGTATTTGTGCGCCTGGGGCTCCGTCATGCCGGCGTGTCCGATGAGCAGGCACTTTGCCCTGTCCACCTGCTTCATCTCGTCGATGCGGCGAAGCAGTTCGACGTTTTTCGTCTTCAGACTGAGCATGCGCTTTCTGGACGCCGCCGCGATTTTTTGCGCCTGGTGGAAAAGCGGAACGTTCAGCGGCCACTCCACCACGATGACGCCGTAATCCTCCACCTTTTGCGCCAGTTCGTTGCTCAGTTCCCGCTTTGCCACTAAGAGAACTCCCGCGGTGGTGCGTTCCGAGGCGGCGGCGGCGAGCTCGTGACCGAACTCGTCGGGCAGCGGCGTATGGATGAGCACCAGCTCGTAGTCATTTTCGATGAACAGCCTGCGGGCCTCGGCGCCGCTTTTGCATGGGAAGCCGAAACGCCTGCGGAATCATGCAGCAGCTTTTCGTAAAAGGCGACGCCCTTATCCGCGCCGCAGACGATGAGTGCGGACTCCAAAGTGTCGCCTCCTTCCACGAAATGTCAGATCCGGTGGAAATACAGGTTGTAATCGAAGGCCTCGGGGTTGGGGGCGGCCTTGTACTGCTCGTACTCCGCCTCTTTGAGGGCGATGTAGCAGTCGATCACGCTCTGGGGCAGCACGCTTTTGAGAAATTCGCTCTGCTGCGCCTCGTTCAGCGCTTCGCCAAGACTCGCGCACAGCGGCTTCATGCCGTGCCCCGGCCTGCTCAAGTCAACGTCGCAGGGCGGCATCAGCGAAAGCTCTTTGTCGATGCCCTCTAATCCTGCGTGAATCAGCAGGGCAAAGGCGATATACGGGTTGATGGCGGGGTCCGGCGAGCGGACCTCCATCCTGGCGTAATCGCCGGCAGCATCCGGAATGCGCACCATGGCGGAGCGGTTGCCGTACCCCCAGGAAATCGTACCCGGCGCCTCCATCACGCCCAGGCGGCGGTAGGAGTTGGTCAGCGGATTGAGGAAGAGGGACATGTGCCGCGCGTATTTCAAAATACCGGCGAGGAAGCGGGACGCGGGGTCCTCGCCCTTTTCGGCGATGCGGTCGGTGATGTTCTGGCCGCGCGTTCCGATGGAAATGTTCACATGCAGCCCGCTGCCGGGCTGGTTTTTCAAGGGTTTGGGCATAAAGGAGGCGTACAGCCCGTTGGACGCCGCGGCCATGCGCACCACCGACTTGAAGGCAAACAGGGCATCCGCCGCGCTCATCGGGTCGGAGGGGCGGAAGTCCACCTCGTTCTGGCCGGGACCGCGCTCGTGGTGGGAGCATTCGGGCTGGATGCCCATCTCCTCAAGGGTTAAGCATATCTCCCGACGGACGTTTTCCGCCTTGTCGAAGGGCGCGGTGTCGCAATAACCCGCGTCGTCCTGGGGGATGAGGGTGGGCCTGCCCCGTTCGTCCAGCTCGAAGAGGTAAAACTCGCATTCCCCCGCCATGCGGACGGAAAGCCCCGCCCGCCGCGCGCGCTCCACAGCGCTGGCGAGGATCCTTCTGGGGTCGCTCTCCAGTTTTCTGCCGCCGCTTTTTTCCACGCGGCAGTAAAGCCGTGCCACGCGCCCCTGCTGGGGCCGCCAGGGCAGAATCGCCAGCGTGGCAGGGTCGGGCTTCAGCAAAAGGTCGGAATCCGCCACACCAGAAAAACCCCGCACCGCGGATCCGTCAAAAGAGATGCCTTTTTTAAAAGCCCTTGGCAGTTCGCTCACCATGATGGATACGTTCTTCTGCCTGCCCATCAAGTCGCAGAAGGCGAGCTTGACGAACTTGACGTCGTTCTCCTGGGCAAATCGGATGACTTCCTGAACCGTGTAGTCCATTGTTGCTACTCCTGTGGTCAATGATGGGTGTAATGGCTCTTGTAGGGGTTGGCGGTGTTGGGCGCGAGCACCACGAAATCGCCAAAAAGGGCTTCTTCTTCGTTCACGCCGAACACGCTGCAAAACTCCAGAATATGCGGCGCGATTTCGTCCAGATCTTCCTGCGTCGCAGGCCGCGCGTTCACCTGGGCGGGCAGTCCGGGGGGGGGACTTCGTCGGTTTTTAGCACGATTTTTCCGCCGTGCATGCCGGTGCCGCAGAAATCGCCGGTGATGGGGCGGTCGTTTTTCGTCATGCCCAGCACCACGATCAGTCCGCCGGCCTGATATTCGCCCAAGAAGGAGCCGGTCTTTCCCCCGATGACGATGACGGGTACGGCGTCCTTATACGCCTTCATATGGATGCCGGTGCGGTAGCCCACATCTCCTTTGATGAACAGCTTTCCGCCGCGCATGCCGTAACCCGCGCCGTCGCCGCAGTTACCGAACACGCGGATGGTGCCTTGGTTCATCGTGTCCGCCGTGGCGTCCTGGGCGGAACCGTGGACGTTGATCTCGCTGCCGTCCAAATAAGCTCCCAGGGCGTTGCCCGGGGTGCCTTCAATGTGAATCTTTTTTCCCTTCACGCCGGCGGCAATGTACCGCTGGCCGCAGCAGTTTTCGATTCTAATTTCGGCACAGCCGCTGTCTCTCACCAGTCGTGCGAGCTCGGTGTAGTGCATATCCTTCGCGTCAATGATCATACCGCACCTCCCAGCATTCGTTGGCGGTCCTTTTTCGAATAGGCCATGAGCTGGGGACGCTCCTTCAGAAGCTCGAAGTCCACTTCGTTCAAAGGCGTCCGGTTTCGGATCATCGCGGTGTAGATGCCCGAACGGGAAACGTCCCCCGCGAGGATGAAGCCCTTCAAAACGCCGTCTTTGGTGATCAGGCGCTTGTATCCGCCTTGGCTTTTCACCACATGGCACTCTCCGTCGTAACTTCCCGCCGTGGCGATGTGCAGTCCGAAGAATCCCCCGGCGTTCAGCGGAATCGCCTGCTCAAAGGGCGATTCCTTCCCCGCCATCGTGCGCCCGGCGCTCTCCCCCTTAAGATAGGCGTTTGGCAGCAGGGCGAGGATGCGGGATGTGCCGCTTGCGAGGTCACGGCATTCGGTGCAATCCCCCGCGGCGAAAACATCCGGCAGGGATGTTCTTCCGCAGGCGTCGATGACGATGCCGCGATTCACCGCAGTACCGGCTTCCTTCAAAAGTTCCACGTTGGGGCGCACGCCCACCGCCACCACCAGCGCGTCAAAGGATAACGCCCTTCCGTTGGTCAGTTCCACCCAGGCGTCCCCGAACCGGGCGGCGGAGGTGCCAAGGTGGAAGTTTACGCCTGCGTCTTCAGCGGCATTTTGCACCAGGACGGAACCGGTTTCGTCCAGCACGCTGGGGAGCACCCTGTCCGCCATGTCGATCACGTCGATGGCCTTGACCTTTCCCGCCAGCGCTTCAGCGCATTTGAGTCCGATCAGGCCTGCGCCGAGTATCATCACCTTGCTGTTTTCGTCCACGCTTTTTTCCAAGCTAAGCGCGTCGTCCAGCGTCATGAAAAAGTGACGGTTCTTCACACGGTCCAGCCCCTCCACCGGCGGCACAAAGGGGCGGGAACCCGTTGCGTATAACAGTTTATCGTATTGTATAATTACACCGTCATCCAGCGCAACGGTTTTTTCGGAAGCGTCGATTTTTACCGCGGTTTTGCCCAGCAAGGGCTTCACGCGGTTTTTTTCGTTAAAATCCTCCCCCCGCCACTTCATGCGCGCCATATCGGTCTTTCCCTGCAACAGATAAGAGATCAGCGGCCGGCCGTACACATGGTGCGGCTCTTTGGAGATGAGGACGATGTCGCTTTCGTGGTCGAACTTCCGAAAGCCCTCGATGCAGCCGACGGCCGCCGCGGAATTGCCGATGATCACAAGCTTCATGTTACCGCTCCTCGTATACGATGGCGTTGTTCGGACAGCCCACGACGCAGGCAGGCTCCATTCTGGCGTTTTTCAGGCAGAGTTCGCACTTTTGCACAATGCCGGAATCGGTGGGCATGATGGCGCCGTACGGGCAGGAAAGGATGCAGGTGTAGCACCCCACGCATTTCGTCTGGTCGATGAAGATCGCGCCGTTTTCCCTCGTCAGCGTGCCGGAAATGCAGGACTTGACGCAGTACGGTTCTTCACAATGCCGGCAGGAAACGGCGAAGCTGACGGCGTTGTCCCCCTCAATCCTGATGCGGGGGTTGATGACGACGCCTTTGAGCGATCTTACCAAGTCCTTTTCACCGGAGTTGGCGAAAGCGCAGTAGAACTCGCACAAGTGGCAGCCCAGGCACCAGCTTTCGTTCACATACACCCGCTTCATTCGCCCGGCCTCCTTTGGATGATGTCGTCCCTGCCCGCTCCAACAGAAACCATGGTGATGGGGCAGTTCACCGCCTCTTCCAGCGCGGAAATGTACGCCCTCGCCTCTTTGGGCAGGCTTTCCATCGTGCGGCAGATGCTGATGTCCGTCTTCCAGCCGGGCATGGCGGTTACAACCGGCTTCGCGCGGTTCAAAGCAGAACCCGTAGGGAAGGCGTCCGTCAGCTCTCCGTCCACTTCGTACTTCTCGCAGATGGGGAGTTCTTCCATATAGGAAAGCACGTCCAGCTTGGTGAGGGCGATTTCCGTCGCGCCCTGCACCAGGGCGCCGTAACGGGACGCCACCGCGTCAAATGGGCCCACCCGGCGGGGCCTGCCCGTCGCCGCCCCGTACTCGCCGCCGGCCTCGCGAAGGCGCTCTGCTTCTTCGCCGAACCACTCCGCCGTGAAGGGGCCTTCGCCCACGCAGGTGGAGTACGCCTTCATCACGCCCACCACCCGGTCCAGCTTCCGATGGGGAATACCCGCACCCACGGGACCGTAGGTAGCGAGAGTTGTGGACGAGGACGTATAGGGATAGATGCCGAACTCGATGTCCCGCAAAGCGCCAAGCTGGGCCTCCAGCATGACGTTTTTGCCTTTGTTCAGTTCGGATTCAAGAAAACTTCCGGCGTCGCAGATCATGTCCTTCACCGGCTCGCCGAACTTTATTAGCCAGTCCCACATTTCGGCGGGGTCGATTTGCGCGCCGTAACCGGCAAACAGCAGATTTTTCCACTCCACCAGCGCGTAGAGCCTGTCTTTCAAACCCGCGGGGTGAAGCAGTTCCCCCACGCGGATGGCTTTTTTCATGTACTTGTCGCCGTACACAGGGCCGATGCCGCGACGGGTGGAGCCGAAGCGCGC
>JBMNTV010000071.1:0-8057 GCA_050945915.1 Christensenellales bacterium | reverse complement strand
CCTACCTGGGGAGCCAACTTGAGGGACGACCTGTCCCAACCCCGTAAGGCGGATTCCGAGATGAAGTGTAAAGCTTCCATCGGGATCCGCCTCTATTTTTGCGACGCAGCTCTCAACGGCGAGTTTCACAGAGTCATAATCGTTGCTACGGCACTGGGCATGGGCGTTGCGAAGCAGCATTTCAATCTTTGCGGGGCTTGCCTTCTGATTGCTGCCCGAAACACATGACCACGCCCCCGTGCTGATGGCGGCGGGGGCGTGACTGTCCCTCCGGGGTCAGCCGCTGCTCAAAAAGAAAGGCGGGGATCTGGCGATTCGGGGCGAGGGACCGCGGGATTTGGCGCTTCGACGCGGGACACCTGCAAAATAACCGGGCAATCGCCGGCGATCCCGGTTCCGCCGCCGGAAATACTTGCGAATCCCGGTATTTTATGGATATAATAGAATACATCGGTTTAATACGTATTGAAAGGACTGGGTGGTTCATGCTCTGGAAGGACAAGTACCGTCTCGGCGTGCCGCTGATCGACGATCAGCACCGAGAGCTCTTCGCGCGGGTGGAAGCCTTTGTGACGACGCTGCGCTCCGACGCCTCCTGGGAGGAAAAGGTCCAAAAAGTCAACGAAACCCTGATGTTCATGCAGAGCTATGTGGTGGAGCACTTCCGGGACGAGGAGGAGTACCAGGAAAAAATCGGCTATCCCGGCCTGGTGAAACACAGGGAAATCCACGAAAACATGGTCAATTACGTGGGCGAAGTCGCCGCGGAATACGAACGCCGCGGGTGCGACGAGCAGCTCATGCAGCAATTTGCGGGCAGGTTGCTGGCCTGGCTGATCAACCATGTGGCCGCGGAAGACCAGCGCCTGGCAAGCTACGCCATCGAAAGGGGGGTGCAGGCGTGAGGACGGATCTGTACCAGCCTTTTTTGGAAGCAACCCGCAGCGTGTTCCAGCTGATGCTGGATTTGCAGGACATTACCGAAAGCCCGGTGGAGGGCTTTGTGCCCAGCGGCGTGACAGACGTTTCCGTCGGCATGATTGGCGATCTGCAGGGCGAAGTGGTGTACCGTTTCCCCAGGGAAACGTCCTTGAATATGGTCAGGATCATGTCCGGTATGGAGATTGACAGCGTGGACGATTTCGTCACCTCCGCCATTTCGGAAATCGCGAACATCATCAGCGGCAACGTGCTGACCATGCTGGCCGAAAGCCACCTGAAGTGCGACATTCTTCCCCCCAGGCTGCATCGAACGGAGGATAGCGAAGGGCATTCCCTGCGCACCGACTTGTGCATCAGCACCTCCGCCGGGGACGTTTACCTGCAAATCCGTCTGAACCCCGCGGCATGATATCATCTGCGCGTCCCGCCTGCTGCGTTAAACGCTTCGTCTTGCGCCGCAGGCATGATTCATACAAGCACCCAACACAAAAGGAGGATTTCAATGGGCAAAAAGTCTGTAAAAATTGCGAATCTCGATGTGGAGAAGCTGCTGGAAATGCTGAACGCCGCGCTGGCGGAGGAATGGCTGGCCTATTATCAGTACTGGATCGGCGCCCGCGTCATGGAAGGCCCGATGCGCAGCGAAGTTGAGCCGGAACTCCTGCTCCACGCCACGGAAGAGCTGAACCACGCCGTGATGGTGGTGGACCGCATCATCCAGCTGGGCGGCACCCCCGTTCTCAACCCCAAGGATTGGTTCAAGCACGCGGAGTGCGACTACGAGGAGCCCAACGATCCCTACATCGAAGTCATTCTCAACCAGAACCTGGACGGCGAGCGCTGCGCCATCGACCGTTACCAGAAGATCGCTGCTTTTACCGACGGGAAGGACTTCGCCACCTATCAGATGGCGGTGACCATCCTCAACGACGAGCTGGAGCACGAGGAGGACATCGAAAGCTGGCTGACGGACATCGAGCGCCTCAAGGACGAAATCCGCAAGATCAGGATGTAAGTACCACCCATGCAAACGGCCGGGGAACTCCCCGGTCGTTTTTTATTTTGGAGCTGTTGGAAAGAATTGATGGCAATTCGACGGCGGGATGCCCCGCATTTCGCAGAGGGATTCGTTTTTTGCGGCGAACAAACATGCAGCCACCCGCCAAAACAGCAAAAACCGGGGAACTTCCCCGGTTTTGCCGTGGTATGGATACTCCTCAGACGTTGAACCGAAACAGGACCACGTCCCCGTCCTGTATCACGTAATCCTTGCCCTCCAGGCGCACCAGGCCCTTTTCCTTGGCGCCGGTCATGCCGCCGCAGGCCATCAGGTCGTCGAAACTGACGACCTCTGCCCGGATGAATCCGCGCTCGAAATCCGAATGGATTTTGCCCGCCGCCTGGGGCGCCCTGGTGCCCTTTTCGATGGTCCAGGCGCGGACCTCCTTCGGCCCTGCGGTCAAAAAGCTCATCAGCCCCAAAAGGTCATAGCAGGCCACCACCAGCTGGTCCAGTCCGCTTTGCTCGATGCCCAGCTCGGCTAGGAATTCCGCCCGCTCCGCCGGGTCCATGTCCGAAAGCTCCTCCTCCACCCGGGCGCAGACGACGATCAGCCCCGCGCCCTCGGCCTGCGCCAGCGCTGCAAGGCGGGCGACAAAGGGATCCTCCCTGTTCCCCAGCTGTTCTTCGCTGACGTTGGCGCAATAGATGACGGGCTTGTCCGTCAACAGGAAAAGCCCTTTGACGATGGCTCGGTCCTCCTCCGGAAGGGCCAGGGTGCGGGCGGGCTGCCCCGCTTCCAGGTGGGCTTTCAGCTCCTGGCAAAGCTCCAGCTCCAGCTGGGCCGCCTTGTCCGTCCGGGCAAGTTTTTGGGCTTTTGCGGCGCGCTTTTCCAGGGTTTCCAGATCGGCGAAGATCAGCTCCAGATTGATGGTTTCCGCGTCCCGCTCGGGATTCACCGAACCGTCCACGTGGACGACGTTATCATCCTCGAAGCAGCGGACCACGTGGACCACCGCGTCCACCTCCCGGATATGGGAAAGGAATTTGTTGCCCAACCCTTCGCCCCGGCTGGCGCCTTTGACCAAACCGGCGATGTCCACGAATTCGATGGTAGCGGGGGTGCATTTTTCGGGGCGATACATTTTCGCCAGATCCTCCAGCCGGGGATCCGGCACGGCCACGACGCCCACGTTTGGCTCGATGGTGCAGAAGGGGTAGTTTGCGGCCTGGGCGCCTGCCCGGGTCAGCGCGTTAAAAAGAGTGCTTTTGCCCACGTTTGGCAGGCCGATCACGCCGAGTTTCATCGTGTTCCTCCTTAGTAAAAAACGGATATGCGCAAGTTGCGCTTTGAATCAGAAGAAAAGGTGGGTGGCGTACCTGTCGATCAGCACCAGCACACCTAAAATACCTGTATACAGGGCGAACCAGCCCAGCTTGCCCTTTTTGACGATCCTGAGCATCCAGTTGATGGCGAACAGGCCGGAAACAAAGGCGACGGCCGTCCCCACCAGGACGGGAATCCAGTCCACGCTGCCCAATCCCGCCTTCAGCACATCCGCCCCCTGCAAAACCGTAGCGCCAAGAATTGCGGGGATGCTCATCATGAAGGCGAACTCCGCAGCGAAACTCCGTTCCAGGGAGCAAAACAGCCCGCCGGAGATGGTGGCGCCGGAACGGGACACCCCCGGGAACACCGCCAAACCCTGCGCTGCGCCGATCAACAGGGCGTGGCCGGGGCGCATGCCGTCGATCCGGCGTTTTCCCGCCAGTTTGGCGGAAATCCGGTCCGTGACGGTTAACAGCAGGGCGGTCACCAGAAAACCCCAGCCCAGCAGGGAGCCGGAATAGCTTT
The DNA here is from genome assembly GCA_050945915.1 of Christensenellales bacterium. GTDB lineage: Bacteria > Bacillota > Clostridia > Christensenellales > CALWSW01 > CALNBC01. The sequence goes on along the minus strand of JBMNTV010000071.1, from coordinate 4,261 downwards.
CTTCGATGAAATTGCGAAACAGCAAGGTCAAAACCACCGCGGGCACCGTGGCCAGCACGATGAACATCGGGTATTTGCGCAAAGGGTGGCGAAACATTTCGGCCAGGGTCTTTCGGAAGGTGAAGACGACGGCAAACAGCGTCCCCAGGTGGAGCATGGTGTCAAAAAAAAGCGCCCCCTCGGCAATGCCGAACACGTTCTGCAAAAGCACCAGATGCCCCGAGCTGGAAACGGGCAAGAATTCGCAAAGGCCCTGCACCAGCCCCAGCAGGGCGGCCTGAAATACCGACATGCGCACCTCCATCATGGCAAGGGGATTGCCCGAGTTTGATTGCCCCAGGGTATTATACTATCGCGCTGGCGGTTTTACAACGCGAAGCCGCATCGCCCTGCGTTGCGCTTTGGAGCTGGGAAAAAGCGAGATTGCGCCCGAAACAAAAGTTTTTGCAATTTGTTAACAGTTTGATCATCGGATTTTACAGATCGTTTCCTTGTAACGCATCGTTTTTGGAAATACAATCGTATTAAAGGCAGGATGTTATATTTTTGGAATGATGTAAAAACCATCAAGGAGAGGGAGAAGATGAGAATAAAAAGAGTATGCATCAGCGCCATAGCGTTTTTACTGATTGCGGCTATGTCGGTAACCGCGTTCGCGGAGGATTATGAGGTTCCACCCATGGGGAATGTGCTGCGTTCAGCGCTGGAGGGATCGCAAAGCGGCGACACCGTCAGCCTGACGGACTCCATGGACCTACACGCGATAGACCTGGGCGACACCCGCACAACCACGCTGCCCGCCGGCGTGATATTGAAGACCAGCGGCTCCGAAGCCAAAACGCTGACCATCCAAGAAGGCGCAACCTTCCAGATTGACCTGGGCGCCCGCGTCAGCAGGCTGGTCAACCTCAAGACCGACGGCTCCGGAGCGATTACCCTCGTCACCAGGGATAATGGCAGCTACGTCGCCGCCGACTGGATCGAGGAAATCCGCTACGGCAGCAGCAAGCAGCTCACCACAGTAAAGGACGGCGTGCATTATTTCGACACGCCCGACAGCAGTGTCGCCATCACCATCAAGGCGGGCAAGGAGTTCGTCAGCGGCATCGGCTCCGGTTCCAGCGACTACCCCGTGACTTTGTTCCTGGTGGACGAAACCGGCATCACCAGGGACGCATCCAACAACATCACCGCCATCGATATGGACAAAGCCCACGGGCACAATTCCTACCAGATCGAGTACGAAACCGTGGACGGCGAAAGCGTTCCCAAATCCGGAACCTTTGGCTTCACCGGCATTCCCAGCAAGAATAAGACCTACCACGTCATGATCCGCGTGGGCGGCAGCGGCGGCGACCTGCTCGAAACGGGCTATGTGCTTAGCGGGTTCAACGGCGCCACCGCCTCGGCAACCATTCAGTCCATCAACTGGGGCAAACTCGTGGCAGGCCACGCCTATGAGGCGTTTGCCGTCACCAACCCGGACAACTACATCGAAGAACCCAGCGTCGATTCTTCCAATCTGAAGCTGAACAGCAATGGCATGCTGATTGCCCGGCGCCCCATGGCGAAGACCAATGTGGACGTCAGCTTCCTGTTCCGCCTGCCCAACGGCTTGACCAGGGGAACCAGCGCAACGAAGGCGATCGAGATCAAAAGCCCGGTCACCGCGCCTTCCAGAATTTCCGTTCGAACGAACCAGCGCACGAAGGTCTTTACCATCGACATGCCCAAATCCGGCGAGCCCGAATACGCCGGCTACGAACTGACGGATGTCTCGGCGGACAACGCCAACGTCCTGTTCAATCTGGAGAACGGCGAAGAGTACATCACCGCCATCAAGAACTTCAGCGGCGACGTCAACTTCACCTTCACTTTCAAGGACGCCGCGGAGCGCTCGGAAGCGGGTACGGGCGACACTTTGACCGTCGTCCACAAAGTGAAAGTCACCGCTTCCACCCCGAACCCGCCGCACACCGTCGCGGTGATTGCGCCCAAGCTGTACATCGCCGCGGGCGAATCCGTCCAGCTTTCCGTCCCGGGCGAAAAGATCAGCAACGCCTTCAGCGGCAACCTGAACGTTGCTTTAGCCACCGCCGACGGCAGGGTCATCGGCATCGCCCCGGGAATGGCAACGATTTACGTCAACACCCAGGAAAACGGCCAGGGTACCATCCAGATCATGGTGACGGGCAGCAACGCGGCGGTGTACGCCAGCAACACGGTGCTGGCCGAGGATGAAACCGCCCAGATCTACTTCACAAACGGCGCAACGGTCACCTACGCCTACTCCAGCAACAGCAGGATAGTCCGGGTGACGAACAGCGGCCGGGTGACGGCCGTCGCCCCCGGAACCGCAACGGTGTATGTGACCGCATCCAACGGCACCGGCGGAACCATCACCTTTACCGTCAACAGGAAGCCTCTGAAGATCTACGGAACCAGCAAGATCGCGGTGGGGCAAACCGCCCAGTTGACCCTGCCCGCCGGCGAAGCCATCTTCAGCGTCACCAGCTCGAATCCCTCGGTGGTCAGCGTTCATGGCAACGGATTCTATTATGGCGCAAAGAGCGGCACCGCCACCCTGACGGTCACCTCCGTTACCGGCCGCGTGGGCAGCTATGACGTGACGGTGACCGGCGGCACCACCGGAACGGACAGCCGCACCATCAAGGTGGGGGGCACCACCCAGCTCACCGTAAAGGGCGACAGCATCATAGCCGCCTACTCCGAGAACACCAAGGTCGCCACCGTGACCAACAAGGGTAAGGTGACGGGCGTTTCCGCGGGCAAAACCGTGATCCACGTGTTTACCCGGTCGGGCTCCCACGGCACCGTCACCATCACGGTCACCGGTTCCTCTTCGAAGAATTCTTCTTCCAGGACCATGCTGGTGGACCAGTACGTCACGCTGAAGGTCAAAGGCAAGAAGATCGTCGCGGCGACGCTGGAGGAGGACAACGGCACCCTCACCGTCAGCAATTCTGGCAAGGTGACCGCCCTGGCGGCAGGTGAGGACACCGTGCTGCTCATCACCAACGACAACAAGGTCTACCGCGTCAAGTTCACGGTTAAAGCCAGAAGCGGCAAGATTTCCATCAAGAAGAACTCCAGGCTCCGCCTGCGCAGCAAGCCGGGCAGCGGAAGCACCCTGGCGTACCTCAGAAACGGGAACAAGGTCACCATCCTGGCCCGCTCTGGAAGCTATTACAAAGTTCAGGTCACCGTCGGAAACAAGAAATACACCGGCTATTTGGCGCGGGGCTATGTCAAAAAGTAATCCACCCACCGACAAGAAGCACCGGAGGAACTTCCTCCGGTGCTTTTTTGTGTATCGGGTTTTGGGAATGCGGACTAATAGCGGCGGTTTGCGGTCTGCCCCGCACATAGCATTATTTTCTGAACAACGGGGGCAGCAGAGCCCCCGTCATCAAAACATATAGAAAGATGGTCGAACCAAAGGAAAGACCGAAGTAGAAAGGCCCACAAAGAGAATAAGCGCGAAGAACGCAAGCATACCCCCGTTGACCTTCCTGTTGGAAAGATCAAGGAGGGAAAACAGCACGCCGCAGCAAAGGGCATAAACCAAAAGCGGCAGATACGAATACAACGTCAGCCGCACCGCGAGGGCACGTGCCAGCGTGTCGTAAGGAAGCACCAACAGCAGCATGGACAAGATAATCATGGAGTTCTTAATGCCGATTTTCTCAATGCGCCCTTCCCCCCCTTCGATATTAAATGCAAATGGACAAACTCAGTATAAAAAGATAAATACCCTTTAGATCCGCACATTCTCGCCCAGGTTCAAAAAGGCGACGTATCTCTCGGCCACCGGTATGCCCGTCGCCTTCTCCAAAGCTTTTTGATAGATCTCAAGCTGGGGCGCGTGGGCCTTTGCCGCTTCTTTGGGGTCGCTTTTTCGGTCGGTCTTGTAATCCACCAGGATCCAGCCGCCGTTTTCGATAAAGCACGCGTCGATCATGCCCTGAACGATGACTGTCCGTCCGTCCATCTCCTGAAGCAGGGAGAAGGGCTGCTCTCGAAGCACTTCCTTCGCCCGCTGCATGCGCCTGCCCAAAGGGCTTCCAAAGAACCGGGCGACGGCAAAAATGTCCGCGGCGGCCGCCATATTCGGGGCGATCATCTCCCTTTGCACCAGCTCCTCCAGCCGGGCCTTGAGGTACGCTTCGGTGATCTCCTGATGGAGTTCCACATGGCGCAGCAGCGCGTGCACCGCCACGCCCTTCTGGGCGGCGGTGAG
>JBMNTV010000070.1:0-8683 GCA_050945915.1 Christensenellales bacterium | reverse complement strand
CAAGGCGCTTCGCGTCAAAGGGCTGATCAACATCCAGTACGTCATTTACGACAACGAGTTGTACGTCATCGAAGTCAATCCACGCTCGTCCAGGACCGTACCATACATCAGCAAGGTCACCGGCGTGCCGATGGTGGACCTGTCCACTCGCTGCATGCTGGGGGAAAAGCTGTCGGACATGGGTTACGGAACCGGGCTTTACAAAAAAGGGGACTATGTGGCGGTGAAGGTGCCGGTGTTCTCCTTCGAGAAGCTGTCCGACGTGGACATTTCCCTCGGGCCGGAGATGAAGTCCACCGGCGAAGTGCTGGGCGTGGCAAAAACCATGGCGGAGGCGCTCTATAAAGGGCTCGTCGCGGCGGGTTACCGGCTGGAGCGCGCCGGCGGCGCGTTTTTCACCCTGCGGGATGCGGACAAGTGGGAACTCCCCGCTTTGGCGGAAAAGTACAAACGGCTGGGCTTCAAGATTTACGCCACGGAAGGCACCGCCAAGGCTTTGGCAGAGGCGGGCATTCCCGCCATCCGGGTGGGAAAGATCCACGAAGGGGGAGACAACGCCCTCTCCCTCATCGACAGTGGCGCCATCACCTGCGTCATTTCCACCACCGCCAAAGGAAGGGAGCCTGCCCAGGACGGAATGCGCATTAGAAGGCGCGCGGTGGAGCGGCGCATTCCCTGCTTCACGGCGCTGGACACCGCCAACGCCGTGGCGGACTGCCTGCTGGAAAATTTCCACATCGAAGGGCTGGAGGTAGTGGACATCAACCATCTGCAGCCGGAATAAGCATGGGTAAAACAAAGGCGAAGGCAATGGGCTTCGCCTGTCTCCATTTTCCGAGGGATTGACGCTGGAACAGTCAGTCAGTATAATAGATTGGTTATTTGTTTGATAAAGTCCAGACGACGCAGCTTCGGGATTTTTGGCGGAAAGGGCGCAGTTTCTGCAAAGCGGAAAGCGCGCATCCGCGGGAAGAAAAAACCGATTTTAGCAGTAAAAGGAAATGTGAAATCGTAAGATAATAGCATTGAGCAAGGAGATCATGCCCGCCATGCGGGTTCAACTTATTCATGAGAGACGGACGGTGCGGCAGGGAGGCAATATGAAACTTCGCTTCACAAAAATGCAAGGCTGTGGCAACGACTACATCTATTTTGACACCTTCGAGCAAACGGTTCCGGACCCGTCGTCCCTTTCCGTGCGCCTGTCCAACAGGCGGTTCGGGATCGGCGGGGACGGCGTGATCCTCATCGGCCCGTCCAGCGTGGCGGATGGGAAGATGACCATGTTTAACGCCGACGGCAGCGAGGGGAATATGTGCGGAAACGGCGTGCGCTGCGTGGGAAAATATTTGCACGATTCCGGCAGGGCAAAAAAACCGGTGGTGACGGTGGAAACCAAAAGCGGCATCAAGACGCTGGAGTTGACCATCCAAGATGGAATCTGCACCGCCGCGAAAGTGAACATGGGGCCGCCCAGGCTGCACCCGGCGGACGTTCCCTGCACTTTGGATGGTGAAAGCGTCATCAACCGCGAGGTGGAAATCGCTGGCAAGAAGCACAATATCACCTGCGTCAGCATGGGCAATCCCCATTGCGTGCTGTTTTTGCCGGAGATCGCAAGTCTTGATTTGGAAAAGATCGGCCCCGGTTTTGAGCATTTGCCCCTGTTCCCCGAGCGGGTGAACACCGAGTTCGTCAAGGTGATCGACCCGACCCATTTGGAGATGCGCGTCTGGGAGCGGGGCAGCGGCGAAACCCTTGCCTGCGGCACCGGCGCCTGCGCGGTGGCCGTCGCCGCCGCGTTAAACGGCATTTCGCCGAAAAACGAGGATATTTCTGTGCGCCTGCTGGGCGGAACGCTGATCATTCGCTATACGGAGGAGACGGTCTTCATGACCGGCCCTGCAGATAAAGTTTTCGAAGGAGAAATTGAAGTATGACCAAGTACATTTTTGTGACGGGCGGTGTGCTTTCCGGACTGGGTAAAGGGATTACTGCGGCTTCCCTGGGCAGACTGCTCAAGATGCGCGGTTTGAAGGTGGCAGCTCAGAAGATGGACCCTTACTTGAACGTGGACCCCGGAACCATGAGCCCCTATCAGCACGGGGAGGTTTTCGTCACCGATGACGGCGCGGAGACCGACCTGGATCTTGGTCATTACGAACGGTTTATCGACGAGGACTTGAACCAGTTTTCCAGCTTGACTGCGGGTAGGGTTTACTGGAATGTGTTGAGCCGGGAACGCTCCGGCGGATATTTGGGCGAAACCATCCAGATTATTCCCCACATCACCGGCGAGATCAAGCGTTTCGTGTACGGCGTGGGAGAAAAGACCAAGGCTGACGTGGTCATCACCGAGATCGGCGGCACCACCGGGGACATCGAATCCCAGCCCTTTTTGGAGGCGGTGCGCCAGGTCGCCCAGGAGGTGGGCCGGCAGAACTGCCTGTTCATCCATGTGACCCTGGTGCCATACATCCCCTTTTCCGGCGAACACAAGTCCAAGCCCACCCAGCATTCCGTCCGGGAGCTGCAGGGCCTGGGCATTGCGCCGGACATCATCGTCGCAAGAACCGACGTGCCCATGCACCCCTCCGTCAAACAGAAGATTTCCCTGTTCTGCAATGTCGCGCCGGAGTGTGTGATCGAAAACGGCACGTTGCCGGTTTTGTACAGCGTGCCCAAGATGCTCGAGGAGCAGAACATGTCCGCCATCGTGTGCCAAAAACTTGGCATCGAGGCCAAGGAGCTGGACTGGCGGGAATGGGACGACATGCTGGAGCGCGCCAGCAGGCTGGAAAAGACCGTGCGCATCGGCCTGGTGGGGAAGTACGTGCAACTGCACGACGCGTACCTTTCCGTTGTAGAGGCATTGAAGCACGGCGGCTATGAAAACGGCGCAGATGTGGAGATCAAGTGGGTAGACGCCGAGCTGCTCACCCCCGAAAACGTTGCCAAGGAGCTTTCCGACTGCAACGGAATCATCGTTCCTGGCGGGTTTGGCGATCGCGGGGTGGAAGGCATGATCATCGCCGCGAACTATGCCCGCACCCAGAAGATCCCCTATCTCGGCCTTTGTCTGGGGCTGCAGGTGGCGGTCATCGAGTTTGCCCGCAGCGTCTTGGGGCTCAAGAACGCGAATTCCCGGGAGTTTGACCCCGAATGCGAGCATTGCGTCATCGACCTGATGCCCGACCAGCAGGGCAACATTCCCTTGGGCGGCACCATGCGCTTGGGGGCTTATCCTTGCGTCATCAAGCCGGGCAGCAGGCTTTCGGAAATGTACGGCGGCGCGGCGCAGATTTCCGAGCGCCACCGCCACCGCTATGAAGTCAACCCCGCCTACAAGGAACAGTTTGAAAGGGCAGGGCTGGTGTTTTCCGGAACTTCGCCGGACGGAAAGCTGGCGGAGGCCATCGAGCTTTCCGACCATCCCTTCTTTACGGCGGTGCAGTTCCACCCGGAATTCAAGAGCAGGCCGAACCGCGCCCACCCGCTGTTTCGGGAGTTCATCCATGCATCCACGAACCACGAATCCATCGACTGAAGGGAGGACCCCATGCGTATCAACGAGAATTACCGTGCCTTAAAGAAGAGTTACCTTTTTTCGGAAATCGCGAAAAGGGTCAATGAATACGCCGCAGCCCACCCCGAAGCCAAAATCATCCGTATGGGCATCGGCGATGTGACGCTGCCTTTGCCCCCGGTGACCGTGGACGCCATGCGCGAGGCCGCGGCGGAACTGGGCAGGGCGGAAACCTTCCGGGGCTATGGCCCGGAGCAGGGCTACGGCTTTTTGAAGGAGAGTATTTTAGCCTATTACGCCGAGCGCGGGGTACAGTTGGAAGAAGGCGAAGTCTTCGTCAGTGACGGCGCCAAGTCCGACCTTGGAAACATGCTGGACCTGTTCGACGCCGACAACACCGTTTTGATCCCCGACCCGGTGTATCCCGTCTATGTGGACACCAACGTGATGGCGGGCAGGCGGGTGCTGTTCATGGACGCCAACGAAGCCAACGGCTTTTTGCCGCTGCCCGATTACAGCGTGGATGCGGACATCATCTACATTTGCTCGCCGAACAACCCCACCGGCGCCGTGTATGACAAGGATGGACTGACCGCCTGGGTGAACTATGCCCTGAAAAAGGGCGCCGTCATCTTCTTTGACGCCGCTTATGAGGCCTTCATCGTCGATCCCGCGCTGCCCAGAACGATCTATGCCATCCCCGGCGCGAAGCAGTGCGCCATCGAGTTCTGTTCCTTTTCAAAATTTGCCGGGTTTACAGGAACGCGCTGTGGATATACAGTGGTACCTAAGGGGATTTTGAACGGCGAACTGAACCGGATGTGGCTGCGCAGGCAAACCACCAAGTTCAACGGCGTGCCGTACATCGTCCAGCGGGGCGCGGCTGCGGCGCTGACTCCAGAAGGAATGCGCCAATGCATGGAGAATGTTTCCTATTATCAGGAGAACGCCCGCATCATGGCGGGCGCCTTGGAAAGCCTTTCCATCTGGTTCACCGGCGGCAAAAACTCGCCCTATCTTTGGATGCGATGCCCCAATGGCGCGGATTCCTGGGCGTTTTTTGACCTTCTGTTGAAGGAGATTCACGTCGTCGGCACCCCCGGCGCGGGCTTTGGCAAAAACGGCGAGGGCTTCTTCCGGCTGACGGCTTTCGGCAACCGCGAACACACCATCGAGGCGATGGAAAGACTGAAGAAACTGTTGGGCTGAACCCCATAACACATAAGTAAAGAGCAGAACGCCGGCCGGCTTTCCCGACTGGCGCGCTGTACTATTTTGGAGAAGGAAAGAAAATGGCAAAAAATCGCGAGCAAAAGGGAATGATCGTCTGGATCCTCGTGTTGAGCATCCTTTTGGCCGCATCCTTTTTGCTTTATGTCTTTCTGACGGAGGAAGGGCGGAAGGCGGAACTGGGGATCTACATCTCCGAAGCCGTTTCCAGCAACTCCGGCAGCCTGTTTGACGATGAATACGGCACGCCGGACTGGATCGAGCTGATCAACCTTTCGGACCGCCCCATCGACTTGGCCGGCTATTCCATCGCGCGCATCGGCGATTCGGGCAGCGTATTCTACTTCCCCGAAATCGTCGTCCAGCCGGGGAGTACCCTGGTGCTCTACGCCTGCGAGAAGCGCGAAGATACCAAAGGCCAGCTCTGTACCGGCTTCAAGCTGCCGAGAAGCGGCACCACCCTGGAGCTTGCCGCCCCTTCCGGCACGGTGATTCAGACGCTTTTGCTCCCCGCCTTGCAGACGGACGTTTCCTACGGCCTGACGGAGTCCGGGGAATACGCTTTTTACACCATCCCCACCCCCAACGCGCCCAACACCGGCAGGGCGATTGAGAGCATGGACCAGCCCGACCAAACGGGGGGCACTCTGCGCATCACCGAATGCCTGCCCTATGGCGTGGACAAGCAATACACCTGGGTGGAGCTTTATAACTACGGAACGGAGCCGGTGCTGCTTTCCCAGTTCTTTTTGACGGACGATCCCTTCAAGGCGGACAAATGCCGCCTGCCCTCCGTCAACCTTGAACCCGGCGCGTATATCGAGATTCCCTTCTCGGACGGGAGCGGCGGATACGCCCTGTCCTTTGGCATCAACCGGCAGGAGGATTTCATCGGCCTTTACGATTCCTTCGGCAACCAGCTTTCTTCCCTTCGATGGGACCTTGGGATGGAGGCGGGTTTTTCCGTCGGCTTGAACGAGAAGGGTGCCATGGTCTATTTCAGCGCGCCCACGCCGGGGGCAAAAAACGACGAATCCACCGCCAAGACTCCCGCGCAAATCGAGGAGGGCATCACCCCCGTGCGCATCAACGAGGTGCTGCGGGACAACCGGTATTCCCTGATCGATTCCTTTGGCGACCGTTCGCCCTGGGTGGAGCTTTATAACCCCACGGACGCGCCGGTCTCCCTTGCCACCTATGCCCTGTCCGACGACGCGGAGGAGCGCTTCAAATGGATGCTGCCGAACATAACCCTCAACCCCGGGGAGTTCCTGGTGGTGTTCCTTTCGGGCAGGGACGTGCGGGAGGGCAGCGAGCTGCATACCAGCTTTAAACTGGGGAGCGCGGACGTCTGCGTCACCCTGGCGGACCGGCGGATCGGCCTTGTCCAGACCGTACCCATCCACCAGGAAAGCGGTAAGAACGTTTCCTTCGGGGTGAACGCCGAGGAACAGTGGGCGTACTTCGCCCAGCCCACCCCGGGGGCTGCCAACACCACCGCGAATTTCCCCGAACTGGCCGCCGCCATGGAAGCTGTCGCCCCCGCCGTGCTGATCAACGAAGTTGCCGCCGCAAAGCCCCTGAACAGCAGCCACAGGGACTGGGTGGAGCTGCATAACGGAAGCGGGGAAACCGTCGACCTTACGGGTTGGCGGCTTTCTGCTTCGCCGGACCCCGAAAGGGGTGTCGCCCTGACCGGAACACTAAAACCGGGGGGGTATCTCGTGGTGAAGGACGGTCTTTCTGTGTCCGCCTCCGGGGAAGTTCTGTATCTGTTTGACGCTTCCGGCAGGCTGGTGGACCGCTACGCCACGGGGCTGATCCGCCCGGGGCACAGCACCGGCCTTTCTTCGGACGGGGGGCGCGCCATCTTCACCAGCGCCACCCCCGGCGCGGCGAACGGCGATTCCCGGATTCGCGGATACACTGCGGCACCTGTGTTTTCCCAGCAGGGGGGATACGTTTCCGAAGCCTTTGAGCTGACCATTGCATGCACTACCGAAGGGGCGACGATTTATTACACCACCGACGGCTCCAAGCCCACCACGAATTCCAGGGTGTATTCCGGCCCCATCCGGATCGAGAAAAACACCTGCGTCAAGGCCGTTGCCAAGGCGGAGGGGATGCTGATGAGCGACCAGATGGTGGCAACCTATCTGTTTGAAACCCATACGATACCCGTCATCTGCCTTTCCATCGACGAGGGCGACCTTTCCTACATCAGCGCCAGCGAAAACCGGAGGGACAGGCGGGAACGGGAGGCATACGCCGAGTATTACACCAAGGACGGCGTCCTTGGCGTGCGCTTTCCCATGGGGATGCGCATTGGCGGCAACGGCACAAGGCTGTATCCCCAGCGCACCTTCAGCCTGCACCTGCGGGGCGGATACGGCCAAAGCTCCGTCACCTATCCCTTTTTTGAAGGTTATGGCGTAAAGGAATACAGATCCCTGGTGCTTCGCAACTTCGGGCAGGACAATGGCACGACGCTGCTTCGGGACGCGTACTGTTCCATGGCGGTGAACGGCATGAACATCGACAATGCCCAGTCCACCTTCGTGACCGTATACATCAACGGCAAGTACTGGGGGCTTTACGAGTTCAAGGAAAACCAGAACGAGGATTACTTTGCCGAAAAATACGGCGTGGATCCCAACGTGATGCAGGGCGTGCGCTCCAACACCTATGTATATAACGGCGTGGGCAACAACCGCGGCATCAAGGACCTGTTTGCCCTGGCGGCCAAAGACACCTCCGCCGACTCCATCTATGCCCAGTACGCGGAAAAAGCGGACGAGGACATGTTCATCGATTACCTGATCGCCCAGTGCTTCTTCTCCAACTCGGATGCTTACAACCAGAAGTACATGGGCAGCACGGACGGTTCGATGAAATGGCGGCCGGTGTTCTACGATCTGGACTATGCCCTCTCCGGGAACAACCCGTCCAGGAATGTCTTTGGCATGTTTTTCCGGCCGGACGTGATCTACGTCGGCGTTCCGGACGAGGAGGGCAACCGCAACTTTGTGGACATGGGGCTTTACTACGGCTTCTATAAAAACGCCGGCTGGCGGGAAAAGTTCGTCACCCGTTTTGCGGAAGTGATGAACACCGTGCTGACCACCGACCGGCTGGTGAGTTTGCTGGACAGCATGGCGGAGATGATCGAGCCGGAAATGGCCCGCCACATCAGCAGGTGGAAAAGGCCTTCCTCCGTTTCCGGCTGGAAGGGCGAAGTCAAGGCCTTCCGCCAGTGCGTGACGGATCGAAGGGCCAATTACCTGAAGGAGTTCAAAAGGGCGTTTAGCGTTTCGGATGCCCGCATGAAGGAGCTCTTCCCCAACGACTATTGAGAAGTCGCAAAAAAACCCGCCGCTACACAAGCGGCGGGTTTATGCATCTGGTGGATTCAGGTCCGGCAAGATCACTCGCCAGGCGGGAATCAGGCGCTCGATGGGCCAGGCGGCGTTGGCAGAACTGGTGGAAGGCAGGCGGCGGATGTCCCTTTTTGTCACAGGCAGCAGGTGTTTTTGGTAGAGGGCATGGGCTGTGGCGCCGTTGGCGTAAATCCGCTGGATGGGGCAAAAGGCAAGCAGGGTGGAAACGTCGTTCGGCACCACGTTTCGGATGCTGGAATCCTTGGAACCTTCGATTTCGCAAGCTTGTACCACGTCCCAAAGGGCGATGTGGTTCTTCAGCAGCAGCGTCTTTTTCTCCTCGATGCTTTTTGGAAGCTCTGCGTCAAGGAGTTCTGCCATCACCCGCAAGAAGCGGTTGCTGGGATGGCCATAATAAAACCCGTTTTTCCGGGACAAAACCGAAGGAAAGCTCCCCAGCACCAAAACGCGGGAGTTTGCGTCATAAACCGGATCAAAGCCGTGCTGAAGCCGCAAGGAATCACCTCATTCAGGGAATGATACCACCCCT
>JBMNTV010000069.1:0-8692 GCA_050945915.1 Christensenellales bacterium | reverse complement strand
CGGCGGCAACGGCGGACAGGGCTTCGCCATGATCGCCTGGGGCGACTACAGCTCTGCCATCGTCGGTTAAGGAGGTCTGCATGAGAGCGGCAATCATTGAAAACGGCGTTGTGACGAACATCATCATCTCCGATGGCTACGTTGGAGCCGTTCCCACCGGCGACCTGCCCGTCGCCATCGGGGACATTTACGACGGAACGGACTTCTGGAGGAATGGGGAAAAGGTCGTCATTCCGCAGCCGGAGAGCGAGCGGGAAGAGGGTAAAAGCGAATGAAGGACCAAAGAAGAAGCCCGGGCATCCCGGGAAAACCCAGAAAGTCGATCGCGGGATTCAGCGGGAACGGAGCAACTCCGGCTACAACTCCGGGCGCCTGAGGCTTAGCCTAAAAAACTACGGGAAGGAGACGAACAGGGCGCTGGGCCTGTTCGCGTGGTGAAGCGCATGACCGACACTGTAATCGTGGCACTGCTGTCCCTGGCGGGAACGGCAATCGGATCCGTTCTCGGCATTTTTGCGAACAACAAGCTGGTGGTTTATCGGCTGGAACAGCTGGAAAAGAAAGTCGAGCAGCATAACCGCGTGGTGGAGCGCGTGGCTCTGCTGGAAAGAGACGTAAAAAACTACATGAAGGAGGGAAAGGCATCATGAACGAGTTCTTCACCTGGGCAACCCTTGGAACCTACGCCGGCTGCGTGCTGGCGACGTCGCTGGTCACCCAGTTCATGAAAGAATGGAGCTTTCTGAAGTCCATTCCGACGCGGCTGGTTTCCTATGTGGTGGCATTGCTGGTCCTGCTCGCCGCAAACGCGATTGCCGGCACGCTGGATCTGCCCGCCGCGGGGCTGTGCCTCGTCAACGCGGTCATTGTCGCGCTGGCCGCGAACGGAGGGTATGATGCGGTGGTCAAGGCAGTATAAAGAGAAGCATGCATAGCATCAAGCACATTGACGCGAAAGGCGCGCATCATGCGGCGGGCAATGCAATGGTCTTAATCTGCAAGCGGTGAAGAGAAGCCATTCGAAAGGGCGGTTCCCGAGCCAGCCAGAAAATCACCCCGACGGAATCGTCGGGGTTTTTGGTTTTGCGGGGGGGCGGGCCGAAAAGAGGTCTGGCGCAACCAGGGGGTGGATGATTTCGCATCAGCGGTTGCAGAAGCATCTGCAAATACTACAGATTCCCCCAATGCATCTGTTATTGCATCGGATGCACCTGTTGTTGCATCTGTCGGACCAATTGCTGTGTTTGTTTGAGGAACCGCGCCTTTCAAAGGCGTCGTGTTCCCGGCGGCCTTCTGCCGCGAACTCGCGGTTTTTGCGGTTATTGTTGCAGCAACTCATATAATCACCTTTTTGCAGTATTTAGCCGAGATATCGGTTGTTACAATGTATGTAGTTATACAAAGATTGCTCCCCGAATCGGGGGGACGACGCTGATTACCCAACTGATCAAAGGATTTGGGTCGTTGAACAAGCGCCGACGCAGCTGGTTTTCTACGCGGTCGCATTGTTGATAGCGGGATTGCAGGTGAAGTCTTCGAATTTCTGCTCTGCCATATTGAGATGGAACAACAAACAGCTTGTATCTTATAACCATATATGATATTATTTCGACAATATGCTGCTGCACAATCATGTGAAAGGCCGCAATATGGCTGACCGCGGGGACGTATCAGGCCGTTGCCCCGGGATTCTATGGCGATTTTGATGTTTCTGTGACGGTTGACGAAACGTCCATCCTCTCTATCGAAATTGGCGAAAACCAGGAAACGCCCGGCATCGGGACGACGGGTCTGGAAATCATGGCGAACAGGATCAAGGAGTTCAATACCACAGGGGTGGACGCCGTCACCGGTGCCACGATGTCCAGCGCGGCATTGCGCGTCGCCGTCACCGAGTGCCTGCGCCAGGCGGGTGCCCCCGCTTCCATGTTTGACGCTCCCAGCGTCGAAAAGAACGCTGTGCAGACCGTCGACACCGACGTGCTGGTCATCGGCAGCGGCGCTGCGGGCCTGAGCGCGGCGATCACGGCGGCCCAGGGCGGCGCAAAGGTCACTTTGATCGAAAAGCAGGACATCATCGGTGGCAATACGCTGCTTTCGGCGGGCATCGTGTATGCCGCGCTGGATGAGGCGGACGTGCCGAAGATGGTGGACTACTATATGGAGCGCGCCAACGGCAACGCCAGCCGCGAGATGCTGACGTATTTTGCGGAAAACTCGCTGGACACCATCGCCTTTTTGGAGGATGCAGGCGTGCAGTGGATGTTTACGGCTCCCGCCGGAACCGCGCCCGAGCCCCGCGCCCGCTTCTCGGTGGGCTTTACCGGCTTGACCCTGATTGACGCCCTCGTGGCGAAGGCACAGAGCCTGGGCGTGACCATCATGACGGGCGTGACCGGCACGGAGCTGATCCAGGACGGCGGCGCCGTGGTGGGCGCAAAGGCGGCCTCTTCCAACGGGGATTACGTGTTCAATGCCGGCGCAGTCATCCTGGCGACGGGCGGATTTGACGCCAGCGTCGAGATGAAGCAGCAGTATGCTCCCGACTCCGCCAACGACTTCCCCCTCTCCAACAAGGGCAATGTGGGCGAAGGCCTTGCGATGGGCATCGCCGCCGGAGCGGATACGGTGTTCAAGGGCGGCATGATCGGATTCATCTGCGTGGACGCCACCCTGTCCCACAGCGGCCAGAACGCCCTTGCCTTTGCTTCCAAGTGCTTTGTGAAGAAGGATGGCTCCTTCCTCGGCCTGCACATCGACTATCCGATCTCCCACACCCTGATCAAGAAGAGCGGCGAGGCGTTGGTGTACGGTCTGATGGATGCTGCCGAATCTGAAGACGGCACCAATCCCAACGGTGAAGCCGAGGTGGCCCTGGAGCGCGGATTCAAGGCCGATAGCATCGAAGCCCTTGCGGCTGCCGCCGGTATGGACGCCGCGAAGCTGGCGGACGCTGCCGAACAGGCGGGCCTGACCACCGCTCCCTTCTATGCCATCGAGGCGCGGCCCACCACCATCGGTTCGATGGGCGGCCTGAAGACCGATACCAGTGCCCAGGTGTTGAACAAGCAGGGCAACCCCATCCCCGGCCTGTATGCGGCTGGCGAAGTGGCGAACGGCGAGTTCTATGAAACGGAATACCCCGCTTCCGGCTCGTCCATCAGCCTTGCGCTGACCTTTGGCCGCGAAGCCGGCAAGAATGCCGCTGCATTCGTCGGGCGATAACGCGGCAGGTATCGAAAACGTATGCTCCTTTTGCGCGGAGTTCATGAAACCGCGCGAAAGAATAAAAACAGCTGAACAACATATGAAAAGGCCGAACGGCGCATGCCGTCGGCCTTCTTCATTTTTGGCGAAAGAAGGCCCACGTTCTTTTTAAAGGGCGCTGTATGCGATGGAAGAAGCTCCTTGCCGGATTGACTGGGACTTTGTGTTGAGATATGGATTCCACAGTTCACGAACGCATATATATAGTTGAATTATTTTGTATAAAAAGATGTTGACGAGCATGCGGATGTCGGATATAATTCAGTAAAATCAACACAATTCCAGACAATACCCATACAAATCAACTTCATTCCACAAGTCTTGTTTTCCCGAACTGGCATTTTGCACGACGCTCATCTCATCTAAAACATCCGTGAAAGGAGCCCCACATGAAGAAGTATGTACTTGTCATCGATGAAGGCACCACAGGAACCAGGGCGCTGATTTTTGACAGAGAATTCAAAATTGTCGCCCAAAGCTACGAGGAGTTCACCCAGTACACCCCCAGCGAAGACAAGGTCGAGCACGACGCGATGGAGATTTATGAAAAGAGCGTCGAGATGTGCAAAAAAGCCTTTGCCGCTTCGGGGATCAAACCGGAGGAAATCGCCGCCATCGGCATCACCAACCAGCGCGCCACCTCCCTCGTGTGGGATAAGGAGACCGGCGAGCCCCTTTGCCGTGCCATCGTCTGGCAGGACAGCAGAACGGGGGCAAGGTGCGCGGAGCTGAATGCCTCTGAATGGGGCGCGAAGGCGAAAAAGGCCACCGGATGGACCATCGCGCCTGTGTATTCCTCGCTGATGCTGGAATGGCTGCTGAAGAACAACCCCGCAGTCAAGGCCAAGGTAGACGCGAAGGAAGCCCTGTTCGGCACGATTGACACCTGGCTGGTCTGGAAACTCACCGGAGGAAAAGTCCACGCGGTTAGCTATTCCAACGCTTCCGTCATGGGCAGCTTGGACCTGTCCACAGCTGAGTGGTACAAGGAATTTTTGGATCACCTCGGCATCCCGCTGCACATCCTGCCCGAAATCCGGGAGGATTCCGGCGGTTACGGCGTCACCGATCCGTCGATTTTCGGCGTTCCGATCCCCATCGGCGCCTGCATCGTGGACCAGCATTCCGCCCTGTATGCCCAGGGCTGCCGCACCCCTGGAACAGCCAAGCTGACCAACGGCACCGGCTCGTTCCTGGATGTGAACATCGGTGACAAGTGCGTGGTGCTGGAAGGCGGCATTAACACGGTCATCGCTTGGAAGATCAAGGGCAGGATTCTCTACGCCATGGAAGGGTACGCCGCGGTCACCGGCTCGGCGATCCAGTGGCTGAGGGACGGGCTGAACATCATCGAAAAGTCCGCCGATTCCGAAACGCTGGCCAGGAGCGTGCCGGACAGCAACGGCGTGTACTTCGTGCCCGCGCTGACCGGACTTGGCGCGCCCTATTGGGACCCCTTTGCCCGCGGCACGATCATCGGTATCACCCGCGGCACCACGAAGGCCCACATCTGCCGCGCGACGCTGGAGGCCATTGCCTTCTCCATCAAGGACATCACCGACGACATCGGCAAAAACACCGGCAATCCCGTCAAGGAGATCAAGATCGATGGCGGCGCGTCGGCGAACAACCTGCTCGCCCAGTTCTTTGCGGACATTTTGGACTGCAAGGTGGCCCGCCCCGCTTCCGTAGAGGCCACCAGTCTGGGTGCTGCCCAGATGGCGGGGCTGTATGCCGGCATCTGGACGGAGGAGGACTTTGAGGGCGCCGTGGAGTACGACGCCGAGTTCACCAGAAGCATCACCGACGAGGAGCGGGAAGCCCGCTACGCCGGGTGGTGTGAAGCTGTCAAGCGCAGCGCCAACTGGATCAAGCATTAATCCGTCGGGGAGGGAAAAGGCCGTTTGGCGCGCCTCAAGCAGGGGCGCGCCAAACGGGAAATGTGCAGGCACTGTCGGCACGGCCTTTTTGGGTCCTGCCGACAGCGTCTGGGAAGGGGATAATTGCGTTGACAGACAACGAGATCGTAGCATCGTTTGAAAAAGCGTTAATAGAAAAAGGGTTTTCACCCGAACGGGTCAAAGCGAAGGCCGAAGGGGGCATTTTGACCCTCTTTGGCGAGGTGGACAGATGGGCCATGGCGGTGGACATCGGCCACATGGCCGCAAAGCTGCCCGGGGTGGTCAATGTGGTGGTGGACATCACCGCCCCCGACCTTCCAAAGAAGGAAGTGCGGGACCTTGCGCCCTTTGTGGCAAAGGGTGTCGTGGACCGGGCGGATGTGGTCATCATCGGCGGCGGCATCACGGGTTGCGCCACCGCCCGCCAGCTTTCGAAATACAAGCTGGATATTCTGCTTCTTGAACGGCAGGAGGACCTGTGCGAAGGCACCACCAAGGCCAACAACGGCATGGTGCATTCGGGCTATGATTCCAAGCCCGGCACATTGAAGGCGAAATACAACGTCCAGGGCAACGCCATGTTTACCCGATGGGCGGAAGAACTGGGCTTTAAATTTAACAGGACGGGGTCCTTTGTCTGCGGATTCAACGACGAGGACAAAAAGACCATCGAAAAGCTCTACGAAAACGGCAAGGCGAACGGCGTTCCCGGCATCGAGGTGATCTCGGGCGACAGGGCAAGGGAGATCGAGCCCGGCCTTTCCGACGCCATCACCTGGGCCTTGTGGACGCCCACGGCGGGTTATGCCGAGCCCTATGAAGTCGCCCTCGCCTGCGCGGAAAACGCGGTGGACAACGGAGCCCGCTTCAAGCTGAATTGCGAAGTGCTGGATGTTCTGACACAAGACGGCAGCGTCAAAGGCGTCCTGACCACCGACGGGATCATCGAAGCGCCGGTGGTGATCAACGCGGCGGGAGTTTATGCGGACGAGATCGCCGAAATGGCGAAGGACCGCTTCTATTCCATCCACAACCGCCGGGGAACCCTGGTGATCCTGGATAAGGAAAACAAGGGCAAGATCCGCACCTATTCCGGCTTCGCCCCCAGCAATTACACCAAGGGCGGCGGCCCGATGGAAACCCCGGAAGGCACCCTGCTTTTCGGGCCTTCCGCGAAGGAAGTGCCGGACAAGGAGGACCTCGGCGTGGACGAGGACGATTTGCGCTTCGTGCTGGACAAGGCGATGGTGCTCACCAAGGGCATCAGCCCGGATACGGTGATCACCTATTTCAGCGGGGCGCGGGCCGCGACGTACAATGAGGATTTCATCATCGAGAACTCCAAAAAGGTCAAGGGCTTCATCCATGTGGCGGGAATCCAGTCCCCCGGTTTTGCGTCCGCCCCGGCCATTGCCCAGCGGGTGGAGGAGCTTTATTTGGAGCAGAACCCAAAGGCGGAACTTGACCCTTCCTTCAACCCCATCCGGGAACACAAAAAACCCTTTAGGGACTGTACCGCCGAGGAGCGGAAGGCGCGCATTGCCGAGAAGCCGGCTTACGGTAGGGTGATCTGCCGCTGCGAGACGGTGACCGAGGGGGAAATCTTAGACGCCATCCACGGCAAAATCCCCGCGCGGACGCTGGACGCCATTAAGCGAAGAACGCGGGCGGGCATGGGCCGGTGCCAGGCGGGATTCTGCGGCGCGAAGGTGCTGGCGATCCTTGCCCGGGAACTGGGCAAAAGCCCGAAGGAAGTCACGCTGAAGGGGAAGGGTTCCGAGGTGCTGTTCACCGAAAACCGCCCGGCCAAAGGAGGCGATAGGCCATGAAATACGCCGAACTGGTGATCATTGGCGGCGGCCCCGCCGGTCTTGCTGCTGCGGTCAAGGCCAGAGAACTCAACCTCGGCAGGATCGTGCTGATCGAGCGGGACAGGCATCTTGGCGGCATCCTTCAGCAGTGCATCCACGACGGCTTCGGCCTGCACCGCTTCAAAAAGCAGCTTTCGGGCAGCGAATACGCCCAAAGGTTCATCGACGAGGTGCAAAGAGGCGGCATCGAGGTGCTTTCGGACACCATGGTGCTGAAGCTTTCCAAAGAGAAAGTCATCACCGCGTCCGGCGCCGAGCACGGCCTTTTGACCATTCAGGCGGGCGCCATCATACTCGCCATGGGTTGCCGGGAACGGACCCGGCCCCAGGTGCGGATCTTTGGCGACCGTCCGGCGGGCGTGCTTACCGCGGGGGCGGTGCAGCGGTACATCAACATCGAAGGCTGGCTCCCCGGCAAGCGGGCGGTCATCCTCGGTTCGGGGGACATCGGCCTCATCATGGCCCGACGTATGACGTTGGAGGGCATGGAGGTGGAGGGCGTTTACGAAGTGATGCCCCACCTGGGCGGTTTGCGCAGGAACAAGGTCCAGTGCCTGGACGATTACGGCATCCCGTTGCACCTTTCCACCACCGTCGTTTCGGTGAGCGGCAAAAAGCGGCTGGAATCCGTCACCGTTGCGAAAGTAGGGGAGGACAGAAAACCCATCCCCGGCACCGAGCGGGTGATTCCCTGCGATCTTTTGGTGCTTTCCGTGGGCCTGATTCCGGAAAACGAGCTCAGCCGGGGCGCGGGGATCGAACTGCACCCCGTCACAAAGGGCCCGGTGGTGAACGACGCCCTGATGACCAGCCTGCCCGGCGTGTTCGCGGCAGGGAACGTGGCTGTGGTGTTCGATCTGGTGGACTATGTTTCCCAAACCGGGGAAACCGCGGCCCTGGGCGCTGCGGAATACTTGAAGGGCGAAGCGGGGGGAGAGACCGTTTCGGCAGTGCCGGGCGAAAATGTTTCCTTCGTGTTCCCCCACACGGTGCGAAAGGATGCAAAGGGGCGTCAAATCCAGATGTACCTCCGCGTCAACAAGCCCTTAAAGGGCGTTACCGCCACCGTTACTTGCGGCAAAAAGACCCTTTATGCCAAAAAACACGCCGTCGCCAACCCGCCGGAGATGCTCGCCATCAGCTTCGCGCCCCAAGAGGAGCTTTCCGGCCCCATCGTTGTGGACGTCAAGTAGGGGGAGCGCCATGATTGAAAAAAACTACACCTGCATCGTTTGCCCAATAAGCTGCGATCTGACCCTTAGGGACGACGGCGGTGAACTGACCGTCACCGGCAACGCCTGCAAACGTGGAGAAATTTACGCAAAGAGCGAATACACCGATCCGAAGCGGATGATTACTACGACGGTGAGGATCACAGGGGCGGACCTTTTTCGCCTGCCTGTGATCAGCACCGCGCCAGTACCCAAAGCCAAGCTGTTCGAATGCCTCGAACTCCTTTATGAGACCGAGGCCAAAGCGCCGGTGAAGGCCGGCGACACCATTGTCAAAAATATCTTGAATACGGGGGTGGACATCATCGCCGCACGCACCATGAACAGAGAAAAGGGGGACGTTACTGCGTTCCTCGCGGCAGTAGCCAAGAGTTGCCCGGAAACGGAAATCCTGACCCAGCCGGAGGACAGGCTGATCATT
>JBMNTV010000068.1:0-8741 GCA_050945915.1 Christensenellales bacterium | reverse complement strand
GGGAAACCGGCGGAACCGGGCTGGGGCTGTCCATCGTCAAGCACGGCGCCGAACTTCATCATGCCAGGGTTCAGCTTTCAAGCAAGCCGGGTAAGGGTACGACGATGACAGTCACTTTTCCACGCAGCCATCAGAGCAGTTGATGGTCCAAGGTGTTCAGAAAGATAACTCCGGTGTCAACCGGAATGCCGTTTGCAGAAGAAGTACGAAGTCCATGGAGGAAAAACGTGAAAAACGAACGCGTATTCAAAATGAGTTTCGCCAGAGTCTATCCCCTGTGTGTTCAAAAAGCGGAGCGCAAAGGGCGCACAAAAGGGGAAGTCGATACCGTCATTCAATGGCTGACTGGCTACGATGAACAGGGGTTGCAGTCCCAGTTTGACAAAGAAGTGGACTTTGAGACCTTCTTTGCATACGCCCCCCAAATCAACCCGAACGCTTCCAAAATCACCGGGGTCATCTGTGGTATCCGCGTCGAGGAAATCGAAGATCCCCTCATGCAGAAGATCCGCTGGCTGGACAAGTTGGTGGACGAGCTGGCAAAAGGCAAGCCGATGGAGAAGGTGTTGCGAAAGGGCGGCCGATAGCGGTGAAACCCGTGCCGGAGTCATTCCGGCAACCACAGATGAACGCATACACATGGCCCCGTTCGCTCAAGAACGGGGCCACACTTTTTTATGCTGGCGACAAGCGGTGGCGCATGCAAACAGGCTTTGAATCCGGCTGCGGTATTCGTGCGGATGCTGCCTTGCTCCATTGAATTGCCGCAGAGCACTGCGCACACGTTTTTTCCGCCGTCGCGCGAAAGATAGCTCCTTCGGAATCGACATCCCGACCCGCCGTCAGCTAATACTGCGCCTTTTTCAGATAAAGCCTGAATGCGGCAACGAGTAACATCACATGATACACGCCACCGATCAGAAGGTATCCCCAATAGCTCAGATTGGCGCTGTTTTCGATGGGCATCAGCTGAAGAAGCAGGCCCCTGATGGGCCAGAAATTTGGAAACACGCCCAGCACATATTGCATGCCCCCTTGGAAAGTCTCCAGTACCATCAAGGCGGGGATGAATGCCAAAATGCCAGTTCCCTTGATATAGGCAAAGCCCTCCACCTTGTTTTTGGCAAAAGCGCCCTGCAGCAATCCCAGCGCCGGATTGAAGAGCCCGTTGACCAAAGCAAAGGAAACGATATGAAATATGCCGATATTGTCAAACAGCGACACGCCCTCCACCGCATATTTGTCGCCGGCAATCAGCTTTGTCCCCAGGAGTATCACGATGATCCCGATCACGGACATCAAGTAGATGTACGCCATCTTGAATTTCAAATAGCCAAAAGCCCCGACGGGGGTTATGGCAATCGCATGCAAGGTGTGCTCATCCTTCTGCTCCAGCAGCAGGAACGTAGACATCGCAGCGAGAAAAAACGACCCAATTGCAAGGATGACAATAAGCATAAGGAGCATCACCACCTTCAGCGTGGCGTCCGGCATATCAACGGATTCGAAGATGATGGGAAACACAAAGGAGGACAGGAGCAACACGACAATGGGCACCAAACACAAGTAGAGGTTGATGGGATCCCGAAGAATGGTTCTTGCCTCGTACTTCCATAATGACAGATACTTGCTCATAACATTACCCCCTTGCCGCATTGTTCTTGAATCTGGGAAGCACGACGAAACGGAAAAGCGCTGCGGCCAGACCTGTCAAATACAGGCACGCTGCAATTGTCATCCCGACTTCAAACTCGCCGGTCACCGCGGAAGCGATCAAATGGTTTGCGGAATGGGACGGGGAAATCATGAGCAGCCCCTCGTATTTCGCGTCGATCACGCCAAAGCTGAACAGAACCGAAGGTATGGTAAACAGGAACATATAGCTGATCAGCAGGCCGAGCATGGATGTAAAGTCCCTGCTTCGAAGGGAAAGGGCAAACCCGATTGCCGCATGGGCTACACCTGCTATGGCGACGAACAGCAAAAGCGCAGCGTAGTTCAACGTAACCCCGTGGATCCAAAAAAGGGCAGCAGACGTAACAACAGCGGATTCAAGGGCCAGCGTCAGGGAAGCGATGGTTTTGGCTGCAAGCATCTGCCCGAGGGATACCGGCATGACCATCATGGTTCGAACGGTGCCTTCCTGCTTTTCCAGATGATGGGAAGCGCCCAGCAAAAGGATCGACATCGCAGATACATCGATAAAGATCAACAGCGGCGCCAGTTCGCGCGCTTCGTCCTTCGAGAGGAGAAAAAACAGCAAAATCCAGATTGCCGCGGTTACCAGACTGACAGGAAGTATGCGATACCTTACCAGCCGTTTTAGCTCACCTGCAATCAACTTCCAAAGGCTGCTCATTTCAGATCAACTCCCGTCACGATGATGAAGATTTCCTCCATGGAGGTTTCTCCGCTGTGAATGGTCTCGATCGTTTTGGATTTCAGAAGTTTTTGAAAATCATCGTTAAACCCGATGCCATCCAGGGGATAAATGGCGCTGGCGGTGTTTCCGTTTTCCCTGTATTCAACTTTGACTTCCCGCTTGCCGTATTTCAATTTCAGATCTCTGGGGGTGGAAATCTCCACCAGCCTGCCGTTTACGCAAAAGGCGATCCGATCACAGAGCTGCTCCACGTCATTCATCAAATGTGTCGTCAGGAAGACCGTGCCGCCTTTTGCCCGGTATTCGGCGATCATTTCCTTGACGATGCGGGCATTTTTCGGGTCCAGCCCATTTGTCACCTCGTCCAGAAACAGAACCCGGGGATTGTTGAGCAGGGCGCGCACAAAGTTCAGACGCACCTTCATTCCTTTGGAGTATTCGCCCACCCGGACATCGCGGTGCTCCCAAAGGCCCACCCGTTCCATCAGTTCCTGAATATCCGCAGTCCTTTTATAAAACCCGGAAAAATACCGCATGTTTTCCAGAGCGGTTAATTTGGAGAAATGCACCGGCATCTCAAACCCGACGCCAATCTCCTCGTAAAAGGAGTTGCCCATGGACTTCAGGTTTTTGCCGAAATACTCGATGCTTCCCGTATAATCCTCCAGCAGCTTGATCAGTATTTTCTGGGTGGTGGATTTCCCCGCCCCCGAAGGGCCCAGCAGCCCAAAAATCTCGCCCTCCAGCACATCAAAGGTGATTCCCTTGATGGTATCCTCTTTGGAGGATGGATACTTGAAACACAAATCTTCCACACGAAAGGCTATTTCCATATTGCTCTCCTTCTGTTATGCATGCTGTTCGCTGTTACCCAAATTGGAGTCCCCTTTGCGCGAAATCCCAAACTGAATCATATCCACCACATGGTAAACCGTTTGGATGACCCCGTCCGGATCTTTGTCGGTAATCAGCTTGTGAAGATTGGCAAACAGGATCTCAAGGGTTTTCGCAACGAGTTGGGGGGGATAGCGGCTGTCAATCTGCCCTGACTGTATTGCCTGGCAAATAAATTCGTTAAAAAACTTGGCATCATCATAAGGGAAATAATCGTACAACTGGCTTCGAAACCCGTCGCTTTCCTCCATGACTCTGTTGAAAAAATGGTGCAGGCGTTCATCCGCCAGCATGAAATCCATGGTGCTCTTGATAATGATCTTGAGCGAGCTGAAGAAATCACCGCCGATGTCAATGCTCTGGCGCATCGCGGGATAGAAGAAGGCAAGCTTTCTTTTGACGATGATGTCCATCACGGCTAGATAAAGCCCGAACTTGTCGCCAAAGTGATGATACAGACTCCCTTTGCTCATTTTGGAGTTTTTTAAGATGTCGTTCAACGATGCATCTTCGTACTTTTTTTTGGAAAACTCATCGATGGCCGCCTCTTGGAGCCGGGGATAACGCAAAAGCGGATTGCTTTCGCCCATCAGCGCAGAGTAATCGAATTTTTTTCCCAAATCAGCCACCTTCCATAAGCGGGATGATGCCATCCTCATCCGCAAATCTGTTCCTTGGTCTGCTTTTTCTTGTTCTGTCAAAAGCGCGGGTTTCACCGCGCCTAAAGCAAGAACGCTAGATCAATGAGAACCCGAGTCCACCACGGCCCCCCAAAGCCTCTTATGCCCATCTCATGGACTAGACCGCATGGTCTAAACCATTTGGTTTAATCATAGCGCCCAGCGGCGGAATTGTCAATGCGCGATCCGAATTACTGCAAAATTTCAGACTGTCTCTACGGGCAAAATTGTTTCTGGATGGTATCAGGACTGGATGTGGCGCCAACCGGTGGGGGATAACAGTTTTTTTGAAAAAGGAGCTTTACAAGTACAACCACAAGTTGTATGATGCTGATGAGGTGAATGGAATGCTGGCCCGACATTTGAAACAGCTGCGAAAAGAATGGAGGCTGACCCAGGGGGAGCTTGCGTCCCGATTCGGGGTGACGCAGCAGGCCGTCGCCAAGTGGGAATCGGGCCGCGCCCTGCCGGAGCCGGAGACCATCTCCCGCATCGCGGATTTTTTCGGCGTTTCGGCGGATTACCTGCTTGGCAGGACGGACGCGCCCTCTGCTTCCGGCCCGGCTTCACGGGTGCGGATCATCGGTGCCGTCAAAGCGGGATACGACGCCTTTGCGCTGGAGGAGGATCTGGGCAGCGCCATCGCCGAAGTAAACAATGCAAACGATTACCGGTTTTTGCGCGTCAAGGGCGACTCCATGTCGCCCTATATCCGCGAAGGCGATCTTGCCCTGGTGCGGATCCAGCCCACGCTTCAAAACGGCGACCTCGGCGTGGTGATATATGGGGAGGGCGAGGCTACGCTGAAAAAGTTTTATTATGCCGATGGCGCGGTCACCCTCGCGCCGTTGAATGACGCGTATGAATCCATGACCCTTCGCGATCAGGAATTGGAGGAGCTTCGGATTTTCGGTAAAGTCGTGGAGACCAGGTCTTTTTGGTGACGGGGGCAAGCCGATGGATTTGATGGAAAAACTCACCATCCTGACGGACGGCGCCAAGTATGACGCTGCCTGCACCTCTTCCGGTGTGGAACGCCCGGGCAAGACCGTTGCGGCGGGATGCTGCCATGCGTTTTCCGCCGACGGCAGGTGCATCACCCTGCTCAAGGTGCTGATGACGAACTATTGCATCTACGATTGCAAGTACTGCGTGAACCGTTCAAGCAACGACTGCCGCAGGGCGGCCTTTACGCCGGAGGAGCTGGCAGAGCTGACGATCCAGTTTTACCGTCGCAATTACATCGAGGGGCTGTTTTTGTCCAGCGGCGTGATCAAAAGCCCGGACTATACGATGGAACAGATGATCCGCGCCCTGCATCTTTTGCGTAACCGCCATAATTTTTGGGGTTATATCCACGCAAAGATCATTCCCGGCGCGTCCCCGGAGCTGGTGCGGCGCATCGGCCTTCTGGCAGACCGCATCAGCATCAATGTCGAGCTTCCCAGCGAGCAGAGCCTTCGCCGGCTCGCCCCGAACAAGAAGCGGGAGGCCATCTTTTCCCCCATGAAACAGATTTGCCAGGAGAGCCAGCAGGCCCTGGTCGTCCGAAAAAAAGAGGCGCAGTTCGCCCCGGCAGGGCAGGCGACGCAGATGATCATCGGCGCGAGCCCGGAGACGGATTACCAGATCATCAGGCTCGCTTCCGCGATGTATGAAACCTATGGGCTCAAGCGCGTCTTTTATTCGGCGTACATCCCGGTGGTGGAGGATTCCCTTCTGCCCGCGCTGGACGCAAAACCCCCGCTTTTGCGGGAGCACCGCCTCTATCAGGCGGACTGGCTGATGCGTCAGTACGGCTTTCAGGCGGAGGAAATCTTAAGCGCAGATGCGCCGAACTTCAACCCCTACCTGGACCCCAAATGCAACTGGGCGATTCACAACATGCAGGAGTTCCCCATGGATGTGAACACCGCGGAGCTGAAGACGCTGCTCCGCGTTCCCGGCATCGGGCCCACCAGCGCCCGGCGCATCATGACCGCGCGCAGGTACGGGAAACTGGGACTTGCGGAACTCAAGCGCATCGGGGTGGTTTTGAAACGGGCGCGGTATTTCATCCGGGCGTCCGACTGGCCCGCCGGCGTACGGCCGGACAAGCAGGCGATCGTCCGGGCCCTGATCGACCCGAAAATCCATTCCTACGGAATGGAGCAGCTTTCCCTGTTTCAGGACGCGCCCTCTGCCCCTGCGCTTCCCACGGGCAGGGATGTGAAGTCCGTTGCCGAAGCTGTGGAGGAGACGGTGCTATGCCTGACGTCAAGCCTTTAGCGGTTCCCGCAGACATCATCTATACCTACGACGGAAGTTTCGAAGGATTCTTTTGCTGCGTGTTTGAAAGCGTGTATTCCCGGGAACTTCCGATGGACATCCTGCCCGCAGAGGATGCGGAACCGACGTTTTTGCGGGTGCGGTCCATCGAAACCGACCCAATCAGGGCGGAGCGGGTGCGGGCATCCATTCCGAAAAAGATCTCCCACCGGGCGCTGGAACTGGTCATGGCGGTATTTTGCAGTTGCCTGGAAAAAAAGGAGCTGCGGATGCTCCAGTTCCTTTTGCGGGGGTACAGGGAGGGCGGCAAGCTCTGCTTCAAGCTGGGAGATCCGGTGGTCGCGCAGCTTCTGAGCGCGGAGAGGCATCTTTTGCGGGAGGTGCATCTTCTGAAGGGGTTTGTGCGGTTCGCCGACGTCGGCGGCGCCCTCGTCGCCGTGATTACCCCGAAAAACCAGGTCCTGCCGTATCTCGCCCGGCACTTTATTCTTCGTTACGAGCAGGAGCAGTTCATGATCTTCGACAAGACCAACAAGGCAGCGCTGGTTTACCAGGGCGGCAAGGCGGAGATCCTGCGCGTTGAGCACGTGGATTTTCCCGAAATTTCCGAAGACGAGGCGCGGTATCAGGCGCTGTGGAAACGGTTTTACGACACCGTCGCCATCGAAGGCCGCGAAAACCCCCGCTGCAGGATGAGCCATATGCCCAAAAGGTACTGGGAAAACATGGTCGAAGTGCGCCATCTGGTGCATCCGGCGGACTGACCGGAGTCCTCTTGTTCCATAGTCCCACTGGCAGCGCGGCGCAGGCATGGGCATCAAACGCCTGAATCGGGTCTGCGCCGAAGAACGCGCCCAAGAACGCATGTACCCGGCGCAAAACCCCGCTGCAAGCTCTGCTTTGGTAACCGCTTCGGCATTTGCCGGGTTTCGCTGATTTCATCTTGGCAGGGGCTTTCCCATTCCAAGTTCCTGGATCCCCCTGCGGGATAGAAAATGGCGCTCGCAGTTCAAACATGCCAGATAACGGCAACACCCCGCAAACAGAAGGAGAGCTGCCCCAACCGGAAGCAGCTCCCGCATGTGTTTTTACTTTTTTCGCCCATCCGCCAAAGGCGCAGGCCGACCGCCCGCAAAACGGTTGGTCGCTTTATTGACATCCCTTGTGGAGTCCTGTCCGTTAAGGCATTTCGAAGCCATACTCCTTGGCGATCCACAGGGGCAGTTCCATGCGCACGGTATACAGCGGGTCCACAATCTGGCAGATGCGCAGATCGCATGCGGCGGAAAGCAGCATGCCCGCTTCGTGCAGTTCCATCCCGAGCATGTTGCACAGGAATTCGTGGAACTTGTGTGTGACGTCAAACGACGCCTCGTCCAGCGTTTTGGCAGAGGAGATCATGACGATGCTGTCCTTGGTGAGGAGCATGGGAAGATGGGCGGAGAAGCCTTTTATTACATCCACCCTGACCGTGATACGCCCCGATGCTTCCACGCCGCAGATGATGATCTCCCCGTCGCCCATGGCAGCGTGGATATCGCCCATGGCCAAAAGCGCGCCTTCTGTGTTCACCGGCAGGTACAGGGTGCTGCCTTCGCCGATCAGCTTGCAGTCCATGTTGGACCCGTGGGGGCCCGGCGTTCCCGTGGGGATGTCCTCGTCCTTGGGAGCGGTGCCGATCACCCCGATCATGGGCTGCATCGGCAGGGTGAGCTTGTCGTTGAACTTTACCTTTCCGTCTTTGATGGGCAGGATCTTGGTGCGTTCCTCCAGCAGCACATCTCCCAAAACGCCGGCGCCGGGGCCGATGGCCATGACTCCGTACTCCACGGGCTCGATGCTGAGGATTTCCACCTTCAGGACGTCTCCGGGTTGTGCGCCTTCCACAAAGAGGGGACCGGTGGCGGGATTGATGCAATCCCAGGGAACCAGGCTCATCTTGTCTTCTTCGGTTTTGATTTTCTCGCTATAACAATTCAGCGTTTCAAAGCATACGGTGTCCCCCGGCTTTGCCCTTGCCGCCGGCGCGTTGTTTGGAGACATGGTGATGACAGACTTGCTGCTTGGAATGGTAATCATCATCGCTACACTCCTCATCTTTTTTTGTGCAGATCTTATCAATGATCCATAAGTATAGTATAACCCATAATGAACCATGCGGGTAGAGCAAGCTGCCAAAAAGAAGAATTTGTGCAGATAATAAATGAGGGATTTGTGCAGGGTCAATCCAAAAATTGCCAGCGTCCGCAGACCTGGGCGCGCCCCGCCGCATGCGAAGGGGTGGGTGCGGCGCTTTTTGTTCCGGCGCTTGGAGGGTTGAGGCGTGTCGAAAGCTCCTTCACGAAAGGTTAGGGGCGCGGGTCCTGCGCCAATCAAATATTGCCACCTGCAGCGGAAATCCCCGCGCGCAGCGAAAATCAAAAAGCGGCAAAGACCTTCAAGCGCGGGTCTTTGCCGCCGTTTGCGCTTCTTGTAAGAAGCGTTTTTGGACAACTTACTTTGGCAAGCGTCTCAAT
>JBMNTV010000067.1:0-8760 GCA_050945915.1 Christensenellales bacterium | reverse complement strand
GCGAGCTCGCAGGTTTTGCCCCCAAATCCGCCCTGGCGCTGGTGGTGGGCGGGATCGAGTTCGCCACCAGTTCGGACGCCCGTTACGGTTACGCCTTAAGCGCGGCACCGCTTTTGAAATCCCTTTCCTCAAAAACCGTCCTGACCACCATCCCGGAGGGTTACGTCTTCCAGGTTCTGACCCAGACCAGGGACCGCGTGGGATACAACGTCATCTATCAAGGCCAAAAGGGCGTGGTTTACCAGTCCCAGACCAGGGTGCTCGCCACCGGCGCAGTCCACCCCAACCCCAAACAGTTGTTGGAGGAGCTTTCCATCTCCCTGTGGCCGGGAACGACGAATTACGTCGCAAACACCGAATCCTTGAACCTGCGGGCGTCCAATTCCGCCTCCTCCGCCATCCTCGGCACCCTCGCAAAGGGCGAAAAGGTGGTGGTGCTGGACACTTTCGGCACCTGGAGCAAGGTGCAGGCTGCCTGCGGGCTGGTGGGGCATGTGAATGCCAGTTATCTCTCCGCTTCCGCCAACGCGAATCTGGGCAATACCGGCGGCACGTCGAACACAAACAGCTCGGAAAACGTCAACCTGGGCGCCTCCACCAAGACGACGGGGACGGTCAACGCCTCTTCCCTGAACGTCCGCTCCGGACCCAGCACCGGCACGGCCAGCCTGGGCAAGCTGGCCAAAGGGACCGTCGTCACCCTGACCGCCCAGAACGGCGACTGGTACAAGATCGAGGCCAACGGGCTGACCGGCTATGTGCTCAAGACCTATATCACCAGGGCACCCGTGGTGCACACAGGAACGGTCAATGCCTCCACCTTGAACGTGCGGCAAAAGGCCAGCACCAGTTCCGCCATCCTGGGCAAGCTCAACAGGGGGGACGTGGTCACCCTCACCGCCCAAAGCGGCGACTGGTATAAGATCGCCTTCGGCAGCGGCCAGGGCTATGTGCTGAAAACCTACATCACCAGAAACAGCTCCGCCCTGCCCGTGGAGTCCGGCTCCAACGCGGGCACGCCCGCCGGACCGAGTTCTTCCGGCAGTTCCACATCGAAGGGCTCCGGCGTCACCGGCGTGGTCACCGGTTCCAACGTCAACATCCGGGCCGCGAAGAGCACCTCCTCCCAGGTGCTGGGCACGTTGCAGAAGGGGACGGTCGTCAAACTGCTCGCCCAGAGCACCAGTTGGTACAAGATCGAGTTCAACGGCATCACCGGCTATGTGATGAAGACCTACATCGACCGCAAAAGCTCTTCCTCCAGCGGAACCTCCAATACCGGCGGTTCCTCGAACACCGACTCCTCCGCAGGCAGCAGCTACACCGCTGTGGCCACCGGCGTGATCTCCGGCACCAATGTCAACTTCAGGAAGGGCGCGGGAACCTCGTATGCGCTTCTCGGCGTACTGCAAAAGGGCGCAACGGTGGAGATCATCGCGAAATCCGGCGATTATTACAAGGTCGCCTATGCCGGCGTGGTGGGCTATGTGCTGAAAAGCAGCGTCAGCAACATTACCGCCATTTCCGGTTCTTCCGGCACCCAGGCGACGGACACGCAAAAGGGCAAGGTCACCGCGTCTTCCCTCAGGGTGCGCTCCGCCTCCGGCCGAGAGCTGGACCGCATCGCCAAGGACACTTTGGTGGAGATCGTCGCGGAAAGCGACGACAAGTATCAAATCAAGTACAACGGCGGAGCGGGCTTCGTGGCAAAGAGCTATATCAAGCTGCTTCCGGAGGGTTCCGTGGGCGTGATCAACGCCAACGTCAACTTCCGCTCGGGCCCCGGCACCTCGTATGAAGTGATCGAGAAGCTCTCCGTCAAGCGCCTTGTCGAGATCCTCGAGGATCAGGGCGGCTGGCTGAAGGTGGCCGCGGACGGCGTGGTGGGCTATGTCAGCGCGCAGTATGTGACGAGATAAATCCCCAAAAAAAGCAATTCCCCGGGCAAAACCCGGGGATTTTTGCGCATGCGCCTAATCTGCCTTTTTCGTGCTGCACACAACGCACAAGGGCAGGTCACACAGCTGCTTTGCCGCTTCTTGCGCCGATTCTTTGTCCGCAAACAGCCCGAAACAAGCGGAACCGGAGCCGCTCATCGAAACGGCGAGGGCGCCGGACCGCCGCAGCCGAAGCAGCGTATCCGCAACGCCGGGGGCAAGGTCGCAGGCCGCACAGGTCAGGTCGTTGGCGCCGCAGAGCACCTCCTGCGCCGTCGCGACGCAAAGGGTGCAGCCCGCTTCGGCGGCGTAGCGTTCGTCGCAGGGGATGCCGCCGATTTCTGCAGGGGAAGGGCCGTTTCCCCTTAGCCGGCAGGCAAAGACCTGCAAAGCCCGGGCGACGCTCCGGGCGCAGCCGGTGGAAAGGGCACCAAGGAGTTCTGCCGTCAGTTCCTCCCCGGTGCGCGCCGGAAAGCAGGGCGTCTGCCCAGCCTGAGATTCGGGCAAAACGAAGGGGCGGGTTGGCGCGGCGCCGTCAAAAGCGGCGAAGGGAGCCTCCTCCCGCTCCCGGGGGAAAGCCTCTTTTGAGGCCCTTGCTTCTTCAAAAGGGCGGGGGTCGTCGCTCTTCCCGTTTGCCGCTTCGGCGGCCAGGATGGCGTCATAGCGTTGAAACACCCTGGCTGTGGACAGGTTCGCGCCGCACCCTGCGATGACGAGATGGTATGTTTTGGCGCTTTTAGCCGGCTCCATCACCTCGCCCACGCCGGTGCAGCGGGCGCAGCCCCCCACCAGGCAGAAGGGCACATCCGCCCCGATGGAAAGGGCGAGCAGCAAAAGCTCTTTTTGGGTTAATGCGCCGTATTTCCCGTTCAACGCGGAAAGGACGGCCGCTGCGTCTGCGCTGCCCCCGCCCAGTCCGGCGCCCACGGGAATGTTCTTCCGAATGGAGATATGATAGGCGTCGGCGATTCCGGTCGCTTGGGCATAAGCCTTCGCGGCGAGCATGGCGGTATTGTCGCCGTTATTCGGCGTTTGGGAACTGGAGCATGCGATGCTCCAGTTTGCGGCGGGGATCAGGGTGATCTCGTCGCAAAGGTCGATCCTTTGCATCACCGTATCCAGAAGATGGTATCCGTCTTCGCGGATTCCCGTGATCAGAAGGGACCAGTTGATTTTGCCATAGGCATAAAATAGTCCTAGTTGGCCAGAATTCATCGTTGTTGCTTCCTTTTTTGTTGCATCCTGCTCATGATACCACGAAGGGTGGAGCGCAACAACAGTCATGATTTGCCCCCGGCCCCTTTGCTTGACATCCACCCACGCGGCATCTATAATATTTTAGCGCGTATTTTTTTATTGTCCGTGGCGCAACCTGCCCAAAAACGGGTGCTTCGCGCCAGTTGACAGGCGTTCCCGCCGGATTTGCCGGCTCTATACTAAATATTGCGAGGTATTTTCACCATGCTCCGAACTTATCAGCCTAAGAAAAGACAGAGAAAGAAAGTCCACGGCTTCCGCCAGAGGATGAAGACCAGCGACGGCCGCAACGTTCTCCGCCGCCGCCGCGCTAAGGGGCGCAGACGCCTGACCGTCTAAAAGCAGGCAGAAATCAGGCTTCCCTTGGACCGATCATACTCTTTAAAGAAGAACAAGGAGTTTAACCGCGTGTACCGCAGGGGGAAATCCGTCGGTGCGCGCGGCGCTGCCCTTGTGTACTGCACTGCCCGCCACAAAAGTGTGCGCGTGGGTTTTGCTGTGGGCAAGAAGGTGGGCAACGCCGTCGTCAGAAACAGGGTCAAACGACGCTTTCGCGAGGCCTTTGCCCGCCAACTTCCATATGTCAAACCGGGATATGACCTGATTTTCATCGCAAGGAGCGAGGCAAAGGACGAGTCCTTCGCCTCCCTTTTGCGCACCGTCACCTACTTATTGAAAAAAGCGGGCCTTTATTGCAATGCCGACCGACCTTCCCCGGCCGAAAAAAAATGAAACCCGCAAAAGAACTGCTCCTCGCGCCCATTCGGTTTTACAAGCGGCGCATTTCTCCCTTCACCCCGCCTTCCTGCCGCTTCCGGCCATCCTGCTCCGGCTATGCGCTGAAAGCTCTGCAACGCCACGGCGCCTTGAAGGGACTTTTGCTTTCGATTTGGCGCGTCCTTCGCTGCAATCCCTTTTGTAAGGGGGGGTATGACCCCGTCCCGCCCGTGGGAAAATGGACGCCGGAACTCCACTTCTTGTTGTTTTCACCCCTTGGCGTGCGGGGAAAACGGAACCCTTCCCCAAAGCGCGACACTGGCGCAACCGCGCACCGGCCGAAGAGCCAACCCTGCGCCCGCGAAGGATAGCGCGCGCATTCGACGATACGGAGGATAACGCCTTGTTTAACGCTTTAGGCAAACTGGTCTATCAGTTGATGATGGCCTTTAACAACTGGCTTCAGTACCCTGTACTGACGGTGGTGGCTTTCACCGTACTTTTGCGGATCATCATGTCCCCGCTGGACATCGTCTCCAGAAAGGCCCTGCAGAAACAGACCGCCGCGCAGCCCTATATTGCGCGCATCCAGAAGAAATACGCCGGCAACCCCCAGGTCATGCAGAAAAAAATCGGCGAGTTCAACCGCAAACACGGCATCAGCATGCTCAAAGGCTGCCTGCCTTTGCTTTTGACCCTGCCACTTTTCATCATCTTCCTGGACGCCATGACCACCTGGGGCAATGTTTCCACATGCAACATCTACCTACAGGCGGAAGCCGGGGATTACGACATTTCCGACAATTCCTGGCTGTGGATCAACAACATCTGGTCCCCCGACTCCGGCCTTGCGGACGTCATCCCTTCCGGAGAGAATTTCTCCAAGATCCCGCTTGACAATATCGCCCAGTTCTTCACGGAAGAAGAAATGGCCAGTCTGAAGGCCGCGGCGGAAAACGGCGGCGCCAAGTACACTACCGTCATGCAACCCGTCGCCGCCCAGTACGAGGGTTACAAAAACGGCTGGTTCATCCTGCCCGTGCTTTCGGCAGCCTTTGTGCTGCTGCAGTCCTTCGTCACCCAGGGCAGGAAGAAGGATCGGCCCAAGCCCGTCGAGGGTATGCCCAACACCGGCGGCATGGGCATGAACATCTTCATCGCGCTGTTCTCGGGCTATATCTGCCTGAATTACAACGCTATGTTCGCCGTTTACTGGATGACCAGCAACCTCTGCGCCATTGTATTGACGCTGATCCTCAAGAAGATCTATCCCGCCAAGTCTTACGTATTTGAAGGGGAGGCGGAGCTAGAATGACTGAATTCATACCGCGAACGATTGAATCCAAGGGCAAATCCATCGACGAAGCGATTTTCCGCGGGCTGATGGAGATGGGCGTTTCCATCGACGAGGTGAGCATCGAGACCATCCAGGAAGGTACGAAGGGCCTGCTGGGCATCGGCGCAAAGCCGTATATCGTCCGATTGACCACCAAACCTTTGAACCTTTCCGACGAACCAGAAGCCGAGAAAAAGCCCAAGTCCAAGCGCGCCAAGCGGGCCCGGAAGGAACGCCCCGCCGCCGAACAGGACGCAAAAAAGAGCGTCCCGGCCAAGAAACCCAGCCCTTCCTCCCTTGTGGACGATCCGGAGGATTCCCCCGCCGCTGCCCCGCAGCGGCAAAAAAAAGGCCGCCACAAGGCCCGCAAACAAACCGAGCATTTCATCCCCAAGGACGATACGGTGTATACCCCCTATGTCCCCGGCGAAACCGAATGTCCGGGAGCGGATTTCCTGCTCGGCGTGCTCGAGCGCATGGGCATCGAATGCGGCATCGGCTTTGCGGACACCCCTGAAGCCCTGAAATTCCACATCGAAAGCGACACGATGGGCATCCTCATCGGCCACAGGGGCGAAACTTTGGACTCTTTGCAGTACCTGACCGGCCTGGTGGTCAACCGCAAGCGGGAGGGTTACCGCCGCGTGGTACTGGACACCGAGAATTACAGGAACCGGCGGGAGGACACCCTCGTCCGCCTGGCAAGAAAACTCGCCGGCCAGGTGCGCAGCACCGGCAAACCCGTCACCCTGGAACCCATGAATCCCTATGAGCGCCGCGTGTTGCACGCAACACTTCAGAGCAACCCCTTTGTCACCACCCATTCCACCGGCGAAGAGCCAAACAGAAGGGTGGTCATCGATCCCATCAAAAAGGATGGCTGAAGCAAAATCCCCGCCTGATTGCTGCGGGGATTTTCTTTGTCCTTCGATATGGCGGCATGCGCGGCGGGATCGTCCGCCTGCGCTGCGCGTTTTTCCCTTTCGCTTCTTTCCAAAGGAGGAAACAGGGTTTCCATCCAGCTGACTTGCTTTGCGGGCGATTCAAAGCGCGTCGCCTTCAGAACCAAAGGCTATCCCTCTTTGTGCCCCTTCCTTTGCCCTTTTGCCCCCTTTTCCTCCTCTTGGGCGAATTTCAGGATTTCCTCCGCCATCAGGTGGTCGATGACCAGGGTTTTTGCATAGCCGTTTTTGCAGGCGTAATAGACCGGCTTTGCCTTGTAGTTCCCGGCGGCGATCAGCATGGTGAAGGGCACCGTGCGCAGCCTTTCCAAAGGCAGGGCGACCACCCTCGCCTCCTCCTTGCCCACGGGGCAGCTGGGCCGCCCGTCCGAGAAAAACACCTGGGAAAGCATTTCCCCCCGGCTTTCCGGGTCCACGTCGTTGACGGAGAACATGTCCATCGTCATCTCGTCCTTGAGGTAAATCTCGTTTTCCAGCGGCGGCGCGCCCAGGGAGAAGATCGCGGCGTCCAGCTGGTCCCAGTATTCTTTGATCTGGCGGATATTGTACACCTCCGCCTCAGACCGCCTGCCCATCGGGCCGGGCGCGCTGGAGATGTTCAGGTAATAGGTCTGGCCGCCGAAGCGTTCGCCAAAGCGGCTGACGTTGATGCTGGTCTGCAAAAAGCGGTTCCGGAAGGTCATGTTCCCCACCAGGGGAACGAACATCCGCTCCGGATCCAGCGGAACAAAGGGAAGGTGCGGCGCGATGTGGTACACCGTGCGCCCCCAGCCGATGCCGATGGTCTTGCACCCCGAAAGCATGCCCGGCAGGTGGGCGGCGGCCACGCTGGCAACGTCGATGATCAGTTGCTCTTCGGTTTCCTCCGTCGATTCCGAAACCGAAGCGGGCACCACGATCACCCGCTGCACCGGAAGAATGCGTTGCAACTGTTTTTGAAGCTCCTCCACCATCAGGCTGGTGGGAACCTTGATTTCGATTTTCACGATCCCGGACGCCCGGGCGCGCTCCAGGATGCGGGAAACCTTGGAGCGGGAAATATTCTCCCTTTGGGCGATATCGTTTTGAGACAAGTTTTCGATATAATAATACTTTGCCACGCGGTAGACCAGTGCGTCGAAGTTCTTCGTCATTTGACAAAAAGCCCCCGCTTTCCCGTTTGTTATGAATGATATTATATCATATCGAAATCATATGCAAAACCTTTCCGCCTGCCCATTCATCATTTTCTGCACTCCAAAAAATCATGAACCCCCACCCGCTTCCTATTGAAAAACCTCCGCATTTATTTGCGCCGTGGGTACCCGTCCAGGCAGCGTACTGGTGCAAAGTTTTCCCCTGATGCGATGCACTTTTCAGCCCCATTCTTGTGCTTGACATCAGACGCGTATGCATGTATAGTGTAGTTAAAATCCGGACAATTGACGCACACAAATTCTCATTTCCTTTTGACCAATTGTAGCCGCGTAATAATGCGTGCGCTTTCCTGTTCCTTGTTTACATAACCTTGCAAATTCATTAAGGAGGAATTCTCTTATGGTAGATCTTTCCAAGTACAACCGGGATAACCTGGGCAAGCTGTTTGACTATGCGATTCTGCCCAAAAACAGCACCGAGAAAAACGTCCGCAACGGCTGCGCCGAAGCGAAGAAGTACAACTGCGCCGCTTTTTACGTTTCCTCGCCTTTCTGGATTCCGGTGGTGAAGGAAGAGCTCGCCGGGACGGACATTCACCCCGCTTGCGGCATCAACTTTGCCTGGGGCAGCGGCACCCCCGCCGTCAAAGCCTTTGAGACCGAAGAAGCGGTCCGTCTGGGCTGCACCGCGGTGGATATGTGCTTGAACGTCGGCGCCATTCGGGACGGCAAGTGGGACGTGATCAAGGAAGAGCTGCACGCCTTTAAGGAAGCCGCCCAGGGCGCTCTGACCAAGGGCATCATTGAAGTCTGCTTCCTGACGGACGACGAAATCACCCGCGTCACCCAGATGATCGCCGAAGTGGGACTGGATTATGTGAAGACCGCTTCCGGTCAGTTCGACGGCCCCAGCATGAAGCAGTTCCTGGTGATGAAGAAGGCTGCCGAAGGTTCCAATCTCGGCCTGAAGGTCTCCGGCGTCAAGTTCCCCAGGCCCCAGAACGCCTATGCCTTCCTGCTCGCAGGAGCGGATCTCATCGGCACCCGTGCCGCCCCCGAGATTATCGAAGCCATCGACGACATGCGCGCCATCGGCCTGGTACCCCCTTACAATTTACAGGTGACATGAGCGGGGGTTATGCGTTATGATAGATGCATCAATCCCCATCCACCTGACTGATAGACTCTCTCTGGTAGACCCCGCTGATCGACCCACTCATTACTCCTATAAAAACTGAATCGGTTTCGTTTGCACAGTCGCGAAGACTATTGCAGGCGGTTTATACGTTATTCCAAATAAAACAGGAGGGAAACAAATGGGTAAGTACTTAGTAGGTATCGACGAGGGAACCACAGGTTGCAAAACTTGTATCTTTACTTTCGATGGCGAGCTCGTCGGCACGGATTACCGCGAG
>JBMNTV010000066.1:0-8876 GCA_050945915.1 Christensenellales bacterium | reverse complement strand
CGTCGGAGGAGCTTTCTGCTCTCAAGGCTGACGCGGACCGCCTGTTTTTCCGGCTGCCGGAGGAGTTTCCCCAGCAGCCGCCGCGGGTGGATCTGGACGGTGTCTCGGCGGACGCTCTATACGAAGCTTTCATGAAGCTTTTGCTGCGTTCCGGCACTGGGGAGCAGGCGAGCGCAGTCCGCAGGATCAATCGGGATGCGTACAATATCGGGGAAAAGCTCGAACACCTGGAATCCATCCTGAAAACAAAGGGGAGCGTCCGTTTTTTGGAGCTTTTCTCAGCGGAATCTCCGAAGTTGGAACGCATCGTGACGTTTATGGCGCTTTTGGAGCTTTTGGCCAACGGAGTGGCTACGGCGGAACAGAAGGAGCTGTTCGGCGATATTGTGATCGCCATTGCGGATCGCGGCGGGGAGGGGTTGGAATGATCGGAATGGAGCTTCCGCGAATCAGCGCGGCTGTCGAGGCTATGCTGTTTGTCGCCGGGGACCCGGTGGCGGTGGGGGATCTGGCGGACGTTCTGGAAGTCGACCGATCCGCGGTGCTGGCTGCTGTCGAAGCCCTCAGCAAAAAGTATTCGGAGGGAGACTCCGGTCTTTTGATCCGCTTTGTGGATGATAAAGTGCAGCTTTGCACAAACCCGGAGTGGTCGGAACATGTCGAACGGCTGCTTCAGCCTGTGCGCTCGAAGAATCTTTCCCAGGCGATGCTGGAAACCCTTTCGATCATCGCGTACAAGCAGCCCATCACCAGGGCCGAGATCGAAGCGATCCGGGGCGTTCGCTGCGAATACGCCATCAACCAGCTGCTGCAAGCGGGGTTGATCGACATTACCGGAAGGAAGAACACCGTTGGCAGGCCGTCGC
This sequence comes from Christensenellales bacterium, assembly GCA_050945915.1. GTDB lineage: Bacteria > Bacillota > Clostridia > Christensenellales > CALWSW01 > CALNBC01. The sequence continues at coordinate 8,010 of JBMNTV010000066.1, read as the reverse complement.
TTTTCGGCACCACCGAGAAGTTCCTCATCCACTTTGGCCTGAGCAGCTTGAGCGAACTGCCAAGGAGGGAGGAGATCCTGAACTCCCAGCAGCAGGAATCCTTCAAACTTGACTGAGAAAACTGGGATCATCCAGGCGGGGGTAACGCGAAAACCCCCGCTTTTTCCTTTCCACAGCGCGATCAAAATCATTCTGCTACAAAGAAAGATGGTTTGACGGATCAAGAAACTCGTATTAAAATGAAGAAAACGAAATACCAAGCATGTGTATCCGCGCATAACAGCGCTGGCGGACTGCCGCCAAGGGAACACGAATGAGAATTCCGGGCTATCCCAGTAACCGTGAAGCTGACGAAAGGGCAAAAGGCCACTGCAAGATCCTGCGGGAAGGCGCCTTAGTAGGATGAAGCCAAGCCGGGAGACCTGTTTACACACCCTTTCACCCTGGGGATTGGGAATCGCTTTTGCGCGTCAATGACGCGCCACAGGTGCGCCCTTTTGCAGGGGCGCATTTTGCGTTTCCTGCCATGGACGGCTAGTTTAACCGACTTGGCAAATAACGCTTAAAGGAGAAAGATATGAAAAGAAGCAAGCTGTGGGCTGTGATGCTGGGATTGGCGTCGGTGCTGCTTTTCGCCGCGCTGACCGGCTGCGCCAGCGCCCCGAAAAAGAAGCGGGGGGAAGGCGCGATCACGGTGACGGACATGGCGGGAAGAGAAGTCGCTTTTGATTCCCCGCCCGAAAGGATTGTGGTCATCAACCCTGCGGACTGTGAAATCCTATACGCCATCGGCGCAGAAGATGACGTGATCGGTCGCGGGGAGTACTGCAACTATCCGGAGGACGTGAGTTCTGTTCCTGCCGTACCTTCGGATGTGATCGACCCGGAGCAGGTGATCGCCCTTTCGCCGGATCTCGTCATCATGGGCCCGATGCACAAGCCTGACGAGAACATTCCGCTGTTTGAGCAGGCGGGGATCCAAGTGATCATTTCCGCGGCAAACAGGATCGACGAAGTGTATACTGCGATCGAGTTGATCGGCGCGGCGACCGGCAAAGCTGAAGAAGCTTGGGGCGTCGTCGAATCCATGAAGCGTTCTTTTCAAGAGATCGCAGCCGAAGCAAAGGAAGCGAAACTCGGTGAAAAGACGGTTTACTTTGAAGTTTCGTCCCTTGAATACGGGCTGTGGACCGCCGGAAGCGGCACCTTCATGGATGAGCTTTGCGGTTTGCTCGGCTTGAAGAACGCCTTTGCCGACATTTCCGGCTGGTCGGAGATTTCAGAGGAACAGGTCATCGCCAGGGACCCCGACTATATCGTGACCATCACCATGTACTTCGGAGAAGGCCCAACCCCGGTGGAAGAAATTCTTTCCCGCACCGGCTGGCAGGGCATGAAGGCCATCAGGAATCAGGCCGTCTTCCAGGCGGACGCGGATATGATCTCCCGACCCAGCCCCAGGCTGGTCACGGCTGCTGAAACACTTCTGGACTTTGTGCTAAGGACGACGCAAAGTGAAGACGCCGCTTAAAACCAGATCCCGCAACAGACTGACCCCTGCCGCAACCCTTGCCCTTTTGCTGGCGACGTTTGCGGCTGTGGTCTTTTGCGTGTGCGCAGGCAGTGTCGAAATCACGCCGAAGGATACATTCCTGGCGATCTGGAACGCGGTGTTTGGCAAAGCCGTGGCAAATGACAACGTGCGCTCCATCATCGTGCTCGTCCGCCTGCCCCGGGTGCTGGCCGTGGGTCTGGTGGGGGCTGGTTTGTCCCTTTGCGGCGCGGCGATGCAGGGCCTGCTCAGAAACCCTTTGGCGGACGGTTCGACGCTGGGGGTTTCTTCCGGCGCATCGCTGGGCGCGGTCCTTGCCATTGCCCTGGGGATCACCCTGCCGGGATTTCCCCTGGGCGGCACGATGATTCTTGCCATGATTTTCGCCTTTTTGACCCTTTGCCTGATCCTTTTCCTTTCTTTCAGGATCGACCGATCTCTGTCCACCAACACCATAATTTTAATTGGCGTGGTGTTTTCGATGTTCGCCAGCAGCGCGATCAGCCTGATCATCGCGAGCGTGGGAGATCAGGCGAAGACCATCACGTTCTGGACTATGGGTTCCCTCGCGGGGAGCAGTTATGCAGATGTGTTGACGCTGCTTGTTGCTCTGGCCGTTTGCACAGCGGTGCTGCAAAGCTGCGCGACGGAGCTGAACGCCCTTGCCTTTGGAGAGGATAACGCCCGGAACATCGGGGTGGACGTGCGCCGGGTCAAGCTCACCGTCATGATCGCCGCTTCTGCGCTGATCGGCGTCTGCGTCTCTGCCGGGGGGACGATCGCCTTTGTGGGGCTGGTGGTTCCGCATATGACGAGGGCGCTGACAGGGCCGAATCATAAGGTGTCCTTGCCGGTGTCCATGTTCTTCGGCGCGATTTTTCTGATGGTGTGCGACCTTGTGAGTCGGGTGATCGTAAGCCCGAAGCAGATACCCGTGGGCGTGGTCACCTCGTTTATCGGGGCTGTGCTGTTTATCTACATCTTTGGAAAAAGCAGGAGGGTAAAATGAGCCTGCTGGAAGTTTCCCGGCTAAATGTCCGCTATGGCGGCGTCCCTGCTGTTGACGATGTGAGCTTCAGCGTTTTGGAAGGCAGGTGGCTGATGATCGTCGGCCCAAACGGAGCGGGGAAGAGCACGATCGTCAAGGCCCTTTCCCGCGGGGTGCCGTATACGGGGCGGATTCTGCTGAACGGAAGGGAGATCGGCGGTATCGCCCCTGCCGATTACGCAAAGGCGGTGGGGGTGCTTACTCAGACCCACACGGTGGCATACGGATTCACTGTGGAGGAAGTGGTGCGCATGGGCAGGTATGCCCACCGACGCAACGCCTTTTCCTGTCCCGAAGGGGACGACGAAGAAAAGATCGCCCACGCCATGGCGATGACGGGGCTTCTTGACCTGAAGGACAAGTCCGTTCTGGAAGTATCTGGCGGGGAACTGCAAAGGGTGTTTCTGGCCCAGGTCCTTGCCCAGGATCCGAAGCTGATTCTTCTGGACGAGCCGGTGAATCACTTGGACCTAGTGTTCCAGAAGCGGGTGTTGGAGCTTTTGGACGGCTGGATGCGGGAAAAGGGCAGGGCAATCGTGTCCGTGGTTCACGATTTAAGCCTTGCAAAGGCCTATGGCACGGATGCCCTGCTGGTGAATGAAGGTCGCGCCGTGGCCTTTGGCGGGATCGATTCCGTGCTGAACGAGGGCAATCTCAAGGAAGTGTACGGCATGGACGTTTCCGCATGGAACAGGGAGCTGCTGGCACAATGGCAGGGCTGAGGGCAGCGCTGTGCAAAAAGCCCGCCGTCGCGGCCATTGCGTCGCAGTCCGGACCCATTGCTGGAAGTCGGTGCTGCTTGAAGGAGTAAAAAAGGCCATTCAAGCAACGAATGACCCAAACATGCGAAAAACGAAATCCCCCGGCTTTGTTTCCGGGGGATTGTCTTATTCTGGTTTGCCCTTATAAACGTAAAAACTGTGGCCGTCCGCGGAGGACGTCTGTTTCTTCCTTTGTTTGCGCAGCTTCCTGCCGAACCGGGAAAAATAGAACAGTGTTCCCACCATGCAGACTGCCAGCAAAACGAGGAGAACAGTCATAAAGGAGGACGATTTCTCCTCCGGGAGCGTTCGGGTAACGCCGGTGATGACGCCGTTGTTCGAGCTGACGATCGCACTGTCCCCGGAAGCGAGCACATCCCTGGAAGCGACGAGATTGACCACGGCGATGGCCTCCCCCTCATAGGACAGCGCGGCGGTTCCCACCACATCCCCTTTCAGTACCGGGGCGTCCAGGTGATCCGAAAGGTAGTTGACGGTAACGACGATCTTGTCCGCATTCAGTTTGAGGGCGTTCAGCTCCTCCTTCAGACCGGATATCGTGTGCCCTTGGGTATCGTAGTTCAGGGTGAGCATGCCGGCCTCGGCGTCGCTTCTGCCGTAACCCGCCACCTGAACCTTGATGGGTTCCAGCCGCAGGGACGAAAGGGGCATGGTGATGAGGTTTTCAAATCCGTAATCCAAAAGGGCTCTGGTTTCTGTCCATCTCGCGGTTCCGTTGTTGGAAGGGTCGCCCAGAATCACGACGATGAGCTTCTTCCCATCCTTTTCCGCAGAGGTGACAAGGCAGTACTTCGCTGCGGAGGTATTGCCGGTTTTCATGCCGGTCACGCCGTCGTATCCATTTTCGGGGTCCAGGAATTTGTTGGTGTTGGTGATCGTCTTTTCCGCCGGGCGCTTGTTGGTGGGGGGCAGGGTGTAAGTCCTGGTGCTGACGATCTGCATCAGCGTTTCGTTTTTTGAGCAGGCGACGGCCAGCTTGGCCAAGTCCGCGGCGGTGGTGTAATGGTTTTCGTTGTTCAGCCCGTGGGGATTGACGAAGTTCGTGTCGTTCATGCCCAGTTCCCGGGCTTTGTTGTTCATCAGTTGGGCGAATCCCTCGATCGAACCGCCCAGATAGCAGGCCAGGGTCGCCGCAGCGTCGTTCCCGGAAGGCAGGAGCATGCCGTAAAGCAGGTCGATAACCCGCACCTTTTCGTGTTCCACAAGGCCGATGAGCGTGTTGTTTTCGGAAAAACGGCGGACTTCCACGCCGACGGTGACTTCTGTTTCAAGGTCGGGAACGTTCTCGATCACCACCAGCGCGGTCATGAGCTTGGTCGTGCTGGCGGGGTACGCCTTTGTCTGGCTGTTTTTTTCATAAAGCACCTTGCCGGTGGAGGCGTCCACCATGATGGCGCAGGCAGCGGTGATCTCTCCGGAATAAGTCGCGCGACTGGTCGATGGAAGCAAACAAAATACTATGAAAGCGGCAACGATTGCCGCGATGCATCTTCTCAAATGGAATACCCCCGTGGTAAAATTACTACCCTGATTGCTGCCCTACAGTATACCAACATATTGAAATTTAAGCAAATCGTAAGACGCAAATCAATGACAGGGCCAATCGCTTCTGCTAGAATAATGTGGTGTGGCAGGCAGGCCTCCGTTATGGTATAATATTAAATACTTATTGAGCTTTTTCGACCATATTACGGAGGTTGTCATGGCATATAGGCTGCTGCTCGTCGACGATGAGCCGCTGATTCTCAAGGGACTCAAATTTGCGCTGGAACAGGATGGTTACGAAACCGAATCCGCATATGACGGAGAAGAGGCGGTGGAAAAATTCGAATCCGGCAGTTTTGACCTGATCCTGCTGGACGTGATGCTGCCCAAACTCAGCGGGATTGAGGTGTGCCAGCGCATCCGCAGCGTGTCCGATGTGCCCATCATCATGCTGACCGCCAAGGGCGACGATATGGACAAGATTCTCGGTCTTGAGTACGGGGCGGACGATTACATGACCAAGCCCTTCAACATACTTGAAGTCAAGGCGAGGATCAAGGCGATCTTGCGCCGCGTTTCCAAATCCGGGCCCCAAAAGCCGGAAAAGAGCGATGAAATCTCCGCCGGCGGCCTGGTGCTGAACACCAGAAACCTGACCGTCACACTGAACGGCGAGAACGTCAACCTCACCGCCAAAGAGTTTGATATTCTAAAGCTCCTGATGGAAAACCCCGGCAAGGTCTTTTCGCGGGAGAACCTGCTGGAAACCATTTGGGGTATCGAATATATGGGCGATCTGCGAGCGGTGGACGTTCACATCAACCGCCTGCGCAACAAGATCGAGAAGGATACCAACAAGCCGGAATACATCATGACCAAATGGAAGGCCGGATACTACTTTGCGGAGCAACAGTAAGGCGTTTTACACCCTGCGCTGGCGCATGGTCGCCAGTTATTTACTCATCACCATACTTGGCTTTGCCGTGGTATTGTTTTCGATATCCGCGGTTGTTGAGAACTACCTTGTGAACACCCGGGTGAGCGAGCAGCAGCAAAGTGTGGACGCTTTCGCCTGGTCGCTGACGCCCTATGTCGCAGAGGGCGAGATCGCAGCAATCTACAACCTTGCTGTGGAATACAGTCAGAAGCGCTCCGGAAGGGTGGTTTTTGTGGACGGCAACGGCGTGGTCCAGGTGGACGCGCTGTCTTCCCTGAACGGCCGCGCTCTCGACCACGACGAACTCAACCGCGTCCTTTGGGGCGGGGAAACCTCCGCCCACGGGTTCCATAAGCGCGTGGTGGACACAGAATCCACCGGGTTTTCCGCTTTCTGGCAGTCCATGTTTCCCATCGTAACCTGGGATGTTTACTACGTGAGCGCCGTAACAGACGCATCCGGCGGACTGTTCGGCGCGGTGTTGTTTTCAACCTCGATTCAGGACCTGAAGGACAGCGTGGCTTCCATCCGCGCCCAAACGCTGATCGTGCTGGTGGCCGTGGGCGTTGCCATCATGTTTGCCGCATCCTTTTTGGCCAATTCCGTCACCCGACCCATCACCGATCTTACCAAAATCATCCGCCGCATGGGCAGGGGGGAGTTCAACCTTCGGGTCAAGGTCAGCGGCAAAAGCGAGGTCGACGAACTGGGCAGAACGTTTAACGACATGAGCGAGCGGCTGGAAAACATTGAACACTTCCGCAGCGAGTTCATCTCTAACGCCTCCCATGAAATCAAAACGCCCCTGGCCACGATGAAGATCCTCATCGAGTCCCTGCTGTATCAGGATAAGCTGAACGAAGACGTTACCAGGGACTTTTTAGGGGACGTCAACAAAGAGATCGACAGGCTCAACCTCGTCATCAGCGACCTTTTGCGCATGGTGCAGTACGACCAGACCGAAGAAAGCCTGAAACCGGAGGACGTTTCCGTGGACGAGCTTTGCAGGGAAGCTGCACGCAGGCTTTCTCCCATCGCCCTGCAGAAGGGGATTACAATCGAGACGAAGCTGGAGCCGGTCAACGCCTGGGCGGACCCCGTCAAGCTCGAACAGGTGCTATTTAATATCATCGACAATGCCATCAAATATACCGACGGCGATGGGGCTGTCAATGTTTCGCTGACCAAAGAAAACGGCAACGCAAAAATCTCCATCAGCGACCAGGGCATCGGCATCCCGGAAAAAGACCTTCCCCATATTTTCGACCGATTCTACCGGGTGGACAAAGCGCGCTCCCGGGCGACTGGCGGAACGGGCCTGGGTCTTTCCATCGTCGAAAAGATCGTCAATATGCATGGTGGCAAAGTCCGTGTGAACAGCGTGGAAGGCAAGGGAACCACCTTTGTTGTACTGATCCCCCAAAAACCCCAAAAGCCGGACAGGAGCCTTGCATGACCCCGGAAACCAAGAATCTGATAAAACTGATCTGCGCCATTGCCTCCGTTGCGGTGGTGCTGATTGCTGTGCTGATTCTCATCGGCACCTTCTCCGGCTCCGGCATTACCGAAGTGCCGTCAAACACCTTTAATCCGGTGGATCCGAACGCGAACGAAACCATCGCGCCCAACGAAACCAGGGTCAAGCTGTATTTCCGCTATCTGGACACGGATATGCTGGCGGCGGAAACCCGGACCATCCAGTCTTACGCAAACCAACGGGTGGAGCTGGCGGTCCTCAGGGCATTGCTGTCCGGCCCCTCCCAGGGGAGAGGGCTGACCCGCGTGATCGACTCCCAGACTAGGGTCGTTTCGGTAAACGACGAGGGAGATACGCTGATCGTCACGTTTTCCGAGGAGTTCCTGCGCAACAGCTCCAACCTGCCGGATGGATGGGGGGAGGACGCGGCCTTGCGGGAAGAGGAGTACCTGAGAAAGCGGCTGGCGGTGCATTCCGTCGTCAACACGCTGGCGGGCATGGGGGATTACTCCCATGTGCAGATTTTGATCGATTTTAACAATAGCGGCATCGGCCAGAAGGTAAACCGCTCCAGCTTCGGCTTTGTAGAGGATGCGCAAAATAAGAACAGGCCCCTGCAACCCCTCGCTTTTAACGAATCGGTTTCGCTGACCGCCAGAAACACGGTGGACGCCGTCATGCGGGCGCTCATTGCCCACGATTGGCAGACTGTTTATCTGTTTTTGAGCG
>JBMNTV010000065.1:0-9209 GCA_050945915.1 Christensenellales bacterium | reverse complement strand
ATCGGCGGAATGGAGCTGGATTTTTTCCGGGAACTGGAAAACATCGGTGCCGCCCATGCCGCCACCGCACTTTCGATGATGCTTTCCCGGCCGATCACGATCCGGGTTCCAAGGGCCCAGCTGTGCGGATACAGCGAGATCTGCGATATTCTCAACGGGCCGGAAAGCGTCGTCGCCGGCCTGCTTGTGGGCATTTCTGAAGACATACGCGGGTTCATCCTCCTGGTTCTCGGGGAGGAGGATGCAAAAACCCTTTCCCGTTCGCTGATCGGCGATTTTGTTGGCGGAATGTCCGCTTCAGAGGTTGAGGAGTTTGGCGCTTCCGCCCTTCGGGAGGTGGCAAACATCCTGATCGGGTCTTATATCACAGCGATCAGCGAGATGACCGGACTCAAGATCGAAGCTTCCGTGCCCGAGTTGGTGTTCGATATGGCCGGTGCGGTCATGAACCTGCTGGCCGTCGCTTACGGGAATTTCGGCGATCAGGTGCTCTTTATGGAAACGGAGTTTTCCGACAGGGAACACAGCATCATGGGGCACTTTTTCCTCATCCCCGATATTGAGTCCTGCAAAATTCTGATAGAAAAGTTCGCGGTTTAAAAATGTTTTTTAGTAAACTGGATGCAGCGGAACGAAGCGCCAGACTGGACGCATTCACCGCTTCAGAGCCCGGGAAGACCTATATCATCGGCATCGCCGAGCAAAAAGTTGTCCGTGCGCCGGACAAGCTGTCCACGCTCGGGCTTGGCTCCTGCGTCGGGCTGGTTTTGTATGATTCCTTGACCAAGATCGGCGGCATGGTGCATATCATGCTGCCCACAGCCCCGCCCAACACCCCGGATCTGAACAAGGCGAAATACGCCGATACCGCAGTCCCGGAGCTTATTCGCCTGCTTGCCGCCGCGGGGGCGCAGCCGCGCAGGCTGACCGCCAAGCTCGCCGGCGGCGCGCACATGTTCCGAACCGCGAAAAACCTCGATTTTATGAATGTGGGCGACCGGAATGTCGAGCAATGCAAAAAGACGCTCTTTGCGCATTCCATCCCCATTCTGGCAGAGGACACGGGGGGCAGCAGCGGAAGATCCATCGAGTTCTGCTGCGAAACCGGTCTTTTGAAGGTGCGGACGGTTTCCCCAAAGAACATCAAACTGCTTTAACAGCATTTCATTCCACTGAAAAACTAGGGAGGAACGAGGAAGTCATGAAAAGAGTATTGATTGTCGATGACGCTGCATTTATGCGGGTGTCCATCAAAAATATGCTCACCAAGCATGGATATGAAGTCATTGGCGAAGCGGAGAACGGCAAAGTTGCCATTCAGAAGTTTCAGGAGCTCTCCCCGGACATCGTCACCATGGACATTACGATGCCCGAGATGGACGGTCTCGCCAGCCTGAAAAAAATCCTCGCCATCAATCCTGCTGCAAACGTCATCATGATTTCCGCCATGGGCCAGGAAAGCATGGTGCGCGAGGCGGTGCTATCCGGCGCAAAGGGCTTCATCGTCAAGCCCTTCAAGGAAGATATCATCATCTCCGCCCTGAACAATCTTCAGTAAACGGGCGAATCAGCCCGTTTTGGCCGATGACCGCATAAAACCGCCATTTGTTCTGCGCCCGCGGCGGCCCGTCCTTCCCGCAAAACCTTCATCGCATTCCTTTGGAAGCGGATACGGTTTTCAGAAGGGGAACGCGTCCCGGGCGACACTTTGGCGTTTGTAGGCAGTAAAGTCGGCAGCTTTGGGCGCGCGGCCACGTCCGCGTCGCCCCGGGCGTCAACCCATCAACATGAAGGAGGTGCGGGTATGTCCACTGGCGATTCGATGCTGGATGCATACCTATACGAAGTTACGCAGCTGCTGGACAGTCTGGAATCCCTGCTTCTGAGCTGCGAAAGCTCCGCTTTTTTTGCGCCGGAGCAGATCGCGGAATTGTTCAGAATTCTGCATACCATCAAGGGCTCGTCCGCAATGATGGATTTCGAAGGCATTACGAGCCTCTCGCACGCGCTGGAGGATTTGTTTGATTTCATGCGCGAAAACGAACCGCACAAGAGCGATTTTGAAAGCATCAGCGAGCTCGCTTTTGAAACCCTGGACACCATCAAGGCAGAAGTCGCAAAAATCCAAAGCGGCGCGTTGCCGGATGCGGACGTCTCCCCCATCACGAAGCGGATCAGGGATTACCTTGCGATGCTGACCAGCCGGAAGGAGAGCGGCGAAATGCTGCCCGATTCCCCGGGAGAAGCCGAGGACGGCAAGGACCGCTATTACGAGGCAAAGGTCACCTTCGTGCCCGGAGCGAAGATGGAAAACGTGCGCGCCTTCGGCATCGCCAACTCCCTGGAAGGGCTGTGCTCCAGCGTCACCACCGTTCCGAAGGATCTCTTTGCGGAACACAGCAGCTACCTCATCGCATCGGATGGCTGTACCTTTTACATGGTTTCCAAAAAGGACATGCAGACTCTGGAAAAGAAGATCCGGGAAGCCTTCTTCATCCAAAGTCTGGATATTTGGGAGCTGGACAAAGCCGAAGCTGCAAGGGTGTTTGGTCTTTCCGAAGAGGAAGCGCTGGAATCTTCCGCTTCCTCGAGCATCGAAGCCGCCGCCACCCTGAAGCAGAGCTTTATGAGCGTCAGCATCCACAAGCTGGACATGCTCATGGACCTTGTGGGCGAGCTGGTGATCACCGAATCCACGGTCATCAATAACCCGGAAGTCACAAAGCTGAAACTCGAGAGCTTTGAAAAAGCTGCCAGGCAGCTTCGCAAGCTGACGGACGAGCTTCAGGACGTGGTGATGTCCATTCGCATGATCCCTGTTTCCTCCACCTTCCATAAAATGGAACGCGTGGTGCGGGATATGTCCGTCAAGACGGGCAAAAAAGCCAGGCTGGTCATCAGCGGCGAGGATACGGAGCTGGACAAGAACGTGCTGGATCACCTGTCCGACCCCCTCATGCACATCATACGAAACTCCATGGACCACGGTCTGGAAACCGCCGAGGAACGCGAAGCGCTGGGCAAGAATCCCGTGGGCGAGATTCGGCTGGACGCCCGAAACTCCGGCAGCGACGTGCTGATCACCGTCTCGGACGACGGCCGCGGCCTCAACCGCGAAAAACTGATCGACAAGGGCATCGCCAAAGGCCTGATCAAAAAGCCCAGGCACGAAATCTCGGACAGCGAGGCCTATAATCTGATCTTTACCCCCGGCTTCTCCACCAAGGAGCAGGTCACGGAGTACTCCGGACGCGGCGTGGGGATGGACGTCGTCTTGAAAAACATCCGGGATATCGGCGGCTCGGTCTTTGTGGACAGCACCCCCGGCGCCGGCATGAGCTCTACGATCAGAATACCGTTGACATTGGCCATCATTGACGGTATGCTCGTTTCGGTCGGCAAGTACACCTACATCCTCCCGCTGCTCTCGATCAAGGATTCCTTCAAGCCCAACAAGAAGGATCTGATCAAGGATCCTTCAGGGAACGAGATGATCTGGCTGCGCGGCGCATGTTATCCGATTGTGCGCCTGCACGAGCTGTTCGGGATCGAAACGGATGTGACGGACATTTGCGACGGAATCCTCGTTCTGATCGAGGCCCAGACCAGGAGCTATTGCCTGTTTGTGGACAATCTGATCGGAGAACAGCAGACCGTCGTCAAGTCCATGCCCGCCTACATCACAAAACATTTTGCGGACGCCTCCAAGACCATGTCGGGTTGCACGATCCTTGGGGATGGCAGCGTTAGCGTGATCCTCAACATCAACGGACTGGTCGGCTGATCGCGACAGAAACGCCCATGAGATACATTACGATTGATCACCTGCGGCCCGGTCACAAACTGGCGCATAATCTGGTGGTCTCAAACAGGACGTTGCTCCTCCGCCGCGGCAAGGAGCTGACGCCCGCATTGATTGAGAAGATCGGCTCACAAGGGTATCAGGGGCTGTATATTGACGACGAACTGTCCGAAGGGCTGGAGATCACAGATGTGATCTCCAGTGATTTGAGGCGTAAAACCAAGAACGAACTCCAGCTTCTGTTCCTCAACGTCAGCACGAATACCAACGGCAATAACAAGAAGCATTTCGATAAGCTCAAAGATCTTTCCAAAAAAATCGTGGAAGAGGTGCTGCGCAACCGCACCACCATGGTCAACCTTGTGGACCTGCGCGCCTATGACGATTACACCTACAGCCACAGTCTGAACGTCGCGGTGCTGTCCATCATCATCGGTGTGACGCTGAAGCTGAGCAACGCCATGATTCAGGAGCTTGCCATCGGCGCGCTGATTCACGATATCGGCAAGATGCGGGTGGACAAGCACATCCTCAACAAACCCGGAAAACTAAACCACGACGAGTTTCAACATATGAAGAATCACAGCCAACTGGGCTATGAGTACCTGCTCAACAATGCGGACATCTCAATAAATTCAAAAATCGCCACCCTGTATCATCACGAACGGCTGGACGGAACGGGCTACCCGGAAGGCCTTCGCGGCGATTCCATTCCCCTTTTCAGTCGCATTATTTCCGTTGCGGACGTTTACGACGCCCTGACTTCGGACCGGCCTTACCGAAAGGCCATGCTCCCCTCGGATGCCATCGAGTACATCATGGGGGGTTACGGCACCAAGTTCGATCCCGAAATCGTCGAGATCATCACGAAAAAGGTCGCCCCCTATCCCATCGGGACTTGCGTCCAGCTCAGTACCGGCGAGGTGGGTATCGTCGTCAAGAACTACGAGGAGACCAGCCTGCGACCAGCGGTCAAGCTCATCGAGGACAACAGGCCCACGGACAAGATTATCGACCTTTCCAACGACCGCTCCTGCCTCAACATCACGGTCAAGGAGATCATCAATCTTTGAGCTCGGCTTGCGGGCGCAACCATCCGCCCCTTCTTTAGATTGCTATCATGAAAACGAAAAGACGGCTTCTTGCCGTCTTTTTTCGTCTGTTTCATCCCTGTATTCCATTCGCTTAAAGGGCATATTCTTGGATCACTTTACCAAGAACAGCGAGGGCCCGTTCGGCGATGGCCGCATAGCGTTCGCTTTTTTGGCGAATGCGCTCCTCCAGGGGCTCGATGATTCCAAAGGTGATGTTCATCGGCTGAAAATCCGCGCCGGAATACGAGGCAATATAGTGCCCCAGCGCACCGATGGCGGTCTTTTTCGTAAAGTCCGGCCGCCTTTCGCCCCCGATCCACTTCGCCATGGAAATACCTGCCACCAGACCGCTGGCGGTGGATTCGACGTACCCTTCCACCCCCGTCATCTGACCGGCGAAGTAAAGCCCGGGACGGCTGATCACGGAATAGTCGGCGTTCAGGTTGCCGGGCGAATGGATGAACGTGTTCCTGTGCATGACGCCGTAGCGCACGAATTCGGCGTTTTCCAGCCCCGGAATCATGGAAAACACCCGCCTTTGCTCCGGGAACTTCAGATGGGTCTGGAACCCCACGATGTTATACAGGGCGCCCCGCTCGTCGTCCTGCCGCAGCTGGACCACCGCAAAGGGCCGCCGGCCCGTCCTCGGATCCGTCAATCCCTTTGGCTTCAACGGGCCGTAAGCAAGGGTCATATCCCCCCTTTTGGCCATCACCTCGATGGGCATGCACCCTTCAAACACCCGGTCATCCTCAAAATCCTTCAGCTCCGCGGTTTCGGCGTGCTTCAGCTCGTGGAGGAAGGCGAAGTATTCCTCCTTCGTCATCGGGCAGTTGAGGTAATCCCCGCCGCCCTTGTCATAGCGGGACTGGCGGAAGACCTTTTCCATATTCAGCGATTCAAAGGTCACGATGGGCGCCGCAGCGTCAAAGAAATACAGCCCCTCGCCAAAGAGCGCGGAAATGCTCTTTGCCATCGGTTCGCTGGTCAGCGGCCCGGTGGCGACGATGGCCGGGGCCTTGGGGATTTCTTCGACTTCCTCTGAAACGACGGAAATCAGCGGGTGGTTTTTGATCCGTTCGGTGACGGCGCGGGAAAAGCCCTCCCTGTCCACCGCCAGCGCTCCACCGGCGGGGACGCGGGTCTCGTCCGCGCACTGAATAATCAGGGAGTCCAGGCGCCGGAGCTCCTCCTTCAAGAGGCCGACGGCGTTTTGCAGCCTGTCCCCCCGAAAGGAATTGCTGCAAACAAGTTCGGCAAAATCCGGACTTTTGTGGGCGGGGGTGAACTTTTGGGGCTTCATTTCAAACAGGGTAACGGGAATCCCCCTCTTTGCCAGCTGCCAGGCCGCTTCGCACCCGGCCAGACCGGCGCCCACGACGGTAACGCTATTCTTCAGCATGTTTGACTGCCTTTATCGTGTTTCCGCAGGATGTGCATTTCAACTCCGCGCCGGAACGGCTGTTTTTTTGCACCATAAAGCCGCCGCAGTTGGCGCATTTTTCCTTTGCCGGCGGGTCCCAGCAGACGAAATCGCATTCCGGGTAACTTTCGCAGCCATAGAACGGCTTGCCGCCCTTTTTTGCGTAGCGCTTCAAAATCTTCGCTCCGCACTTGGGGCAGGGAACGCCCACCGGCTCGGTGATGGGCTTGGTGTTACGGCAGTTGGGAAAGTTCGGGCAGGCCAGGAATCGGCCAAACCTGCCGGTCTTATAGACCATCATCGCGCCGCATTTTTCGCATGCGGTGTCCGAAACCTCATCCGCGATCTCCACCTTCTCGATGGTCGCCTCCGCCCTTTCGAGGGTTTCTTTGAAGGGGCCGTAAAACTCCGCGAGCAGCTCGGTGCCCTTGAGCTTGCCCTCCTCCACCTCGTCCAGCTTTTCTTCCATTTCCGCCGTGAATTTGACGTCCACAATATCCGGGAAGTTCTCCTTCATCAGCCTGGTGACGATCTCGCCCAGTTCGGTGGGATACAGCACGCGCTTTTCCCGCTTGACGTAGCCCCGCTCGATGATGGTGGTGATGGTGGGCGCAAAGGTGCTAGGCCTGCCGATGCCCTTTTCCTCCAGCTCCCGCACCAAGGACGCCTCGGTGTACCGCATGGGCGGCTGGGTGAAGTGCTGAACCGCCTTCAGGTCCGAGCAGGCGAACTCGTCCCCCTCGGCGATGGCAGGCAGGCGGGATTCCTTTTGTTCCTCGCCATTGTCCTGACCTTCGGTATAAATTGCGGTGTAACCGTCAAACAGCACGCGGCTTCCGGTGGCTTTAAACCCGAAGAAGTCCTGCTCGCCCTGCTTTTGCGCGTGGATCAGGACGGAAACCGTTTCGATCCTGGCGGGCGTCATCTGGCTGGCCAGGAAGCGGTTGTAAATCAGCCGGTAGAGCTTGAACTGCTCCGGCGTCAGGTATTGCTTGATGGCGTCCGGCGTCATTTCCGGATAGGTGGGCCGGATGGCTTCGTGGGCATCCTGGGCGTTCTTCCTGCCCTTGAACACGTTGGGCTTTTCGGGGACGTAGGGTTCGCCGAAACGCGCCTTCAAAAGCGCCCGGGCGGCCTCCTGAGCTTCCGCCGAAACGCGGACGGAGTCCGTGCGGATATAGGTGACCAGACCGGTGCTCACGCCCTTGACCTCCACCCCTTCGTAAAGCTGCTGGGCAATGAGCATCGTGCGCTTGGTGGTGAAACCGAGCTTCCTCGCCGCTTCCTGTTGCAGATTGCTGGTGGTGAAGGGCGGCGGCGCGTTTCTCAGCTTTTCGGTCTTTTTGACCTCGAAAGCCCGATAAGTCGCGCCGACGAGGGCTTCCTTGGCGGCCATCGCATCCGCCTCGCACTTGGCCTCGAACTTCTTGCCGTTTTTGGCGACGAGCTTTGCCTCGAAGTTCTTTTTCGCCTTCTCCGGCGCGAGCAGGGCGGTGATGACCCAGTATTCTTCGGGGACGAAGGCGCGAATCTGCTCCTCCCGGTCGCACAGGATGCGGGTAGCCACGGACTGCACCCTGCCTGCGGAAAGGCCTTTTCGAACCTTTGCCCAAAGCAGCGGGCTGAGCTTATAACCCACCAGGCGGTCAAGCAGGCGCCTGGCCTGCTGGGCGTCCACCAGGGCCAGATCCAAAGATCTGGGGAATTTGATCGCGTTTTTTACCGCATTGGGCGTGATCTCGTTGAACACGATGCGGCATTTTTCATCGCTATCGATCCCCAGCACCTGGGCAAGGTGCCAGGAGATCGCCTCTCCTTCGCGGTCGGGGTCTGTCGCAAGATAAATGGTCTTGGCGGATTTGGCCTCCTTGCGGATACGATCCAGGACCTCCCCCCTTCCGCGCAGGGTGATGTATTTCGGGGCAAAATTGTTCTCAACGTCCACGCCGAGCTGGCTTTTTGGCAAGTCGCGCACATGGCCGTTGCTGGCCACAACCCGAAACCCCTTTCCAAGGAATTTGGTGATCGTCTTTGCCTTTGCAGGGGATTCCACAACCACAAGTTTATCGCCTTTTGCGGACTTTTTCGCCGCCGCGGGTTTCTTGGAAGCCGCAGCGGTCTTCTTCGCCGCCGCTTCCTTCTTGGAGGGTGCCTTTTTCGTCGTCGTTTCCTTGATTTCCTGATTCTTGTTTTCTTCTGTTGCAGTTGTTTTCCGGGTTGCCGCCATCTAACTCTCCTCATGACCCAAGAGTTTTGGGTCAGCCTTCAATAATATAGTGATATTCCATACAAGATTTCCGCTCTATTATTCCCCGCAATGCCATATTTGTCAATAGCGAAAGCAATCGGTTCATGGGCAGTTGCACTTGTTCGAACAGTTCATCGGCGGTCATATCCGCCTGCTTCAAGCAGGAAATAATCTGTCTTTCGTCCTCGGAAAGGCATGGGTTCACCCTGGGTTTTACGGTTTGATTCCAGCCCTCGAATCGTTCGAGGATGTCCTCCACCCTGGTGATGAGGGTCGCGCCTTCTTTGAGCATTTCGGTGCTGCCCTCGCAGCAGGGGTCCTCCGCCCTGCCCGGCAGCACGAAGACTTCCCTTCCCCCGTCCAGGGCAAAGTTGATCGTGTGCTAGGTGCCGCTTTTTTTCCTGGCTTCGGCGACGAAGACGCCCCGGCACAGCCCGGCGATGATGCGGTTCCTGGGCGGGAAATCCCGCGCCTGCGCCGGGCGGCCCATGGGTTGCTCGGACAACACCAGCCCGCATTCCATAATACGCGCATAAAGGCCCGCATGCTCTGCCGGAGAGGGCCTGTCCACCCCACTGGCCAAAACGGCGATGGTCGCCATCCGCCCGTTGGAGGAGATCGCCCCTTCGTGGGCAGCGGCGT
>JBMNTV010000064.1:0-9303 GCA_050945915.1 Christensenellales bacterium | reverse complement strand
GAAAGGGATTTCAAAAGCGGTGCCGCGCTTAAGGCGTAACCGTAACGGGCGTCCGAACTGGTGGCGAACTCGATCCCGCCCACCACCAGCGCCAGGGCGGATTTGGGGGCAAAACCTGCGAGCTCGCTGGCGTCCACCAGGTAATAGCTGCCGCTGGTGGCGATGAGCTGCACGCAGGCGCCCTTTTTGACCGTGCCCACGGACGAAGCGGCGGAGGAGGCGTCCGTTTTCAACTGAAAGTCCGAAGTGGCCATGGCGATCACCCCGTCATCCAGGTTCAGCCGCACGGCATCCTCGGGCAGATACCCGCATTTGCCGGAGGAGGTCAGCACCAGCAGCCAGCCGTCGTGATGCCCGACGATCTGCACAACGGCGTTGGCCTTCAGGGTCACCACCTTGGAGGCGGAGGAGGAAGGCTTCGCCCTGACGGCGGTCTGGGCGGCCAGCCGGCCGGAAACCGCAGAGGGCTCGGGCAGCGCGACTTCGAACTCCACGGGGTTGGTGGGATTGGTCACCGTGTCCGCGGTGGAGGATACGGTGGAAATCTGGGAAATCGTGACGTTTGAATAATAAAAGTTGATGATGTCCAGATAGGACAGGCCCTCGTTGGCCATCTGCTGGGCGCCGCGCTGGCTCA
Organism: Christensenellales bacterium; assembly: GCA_050945915.1. Taxonomy (GTDB): domain Bacteria; phylum Bacillota; class Clostridia; order Christensenellales; family CALWSW01; genus CALNBC01. The sequence continues at coordinate 8,666 of JBMNTV010000064.1, read as the reverse complement.
TGCCCACGCCGTGGCCGTAGCGGCAGTTCACCAGGTCAAAGCCGGTGGCGGTTTCGGAAACGCCGAACACGCGCAGGCTGGAATTGGTAAACAGTCCGGCCGCGGAAAGGTCGGAAAAGGCGATGTCCAGCTCGATGGGAACGGCATTGCCCGCCCCGCCGGCGGAAACCGAAGCGTAAAAGGCGGCTTCGATCTGCGCCTTTTCTTCCAGGGTGACCAGGCGGTTTTCGTTCACATAAAGCACGTAATCCGGAATACCCTCCAGGGGGATGAACTGCGGCGCCGCCACGGAGGAACCCGCCCCGGAAACGCTGACCGTCAGATAGAGCTTCACCCTGGTGAAGGAGCGGCTGGGGGCAGGGTATTTCGGGGCATAGGGTACCGCGGCGGAACAGCCTACGATGGAGAAGGTGTCCGTAAAGCCGGAATATCCTAACGCGGAAAGCCGGGGGGAAATCTGGCTCTTGAGGAATGCGGCCAGGGAAGCGTCCAGGGGCGAGGCTTCCGAAACCACCTTCGGCAACGTCAGCTTCGCCATGGGGGACATGGGGTTTCGCAGATCATAGGGGTCGTCCTTCATCTGAAAATAGGGAAGGGCGGTACCCCAGGCGTTTTGCGTCGTTTCGGTCTGCCCGCCGTTGCTGGCGCAATAATACGCCTGCACCACAGCGCCAGCGGAGTTGACGATCACTTGGCCCTTGGTGGCGTTGACGGCGGCGATGACATTGGTCAGCGACGCGTCATATCCCTTATAGACCTGGTCGCTGGCGGTATCGACAATATCATAAGAAGCGGAGGGAGAGATCTTGCTGGCGGCGTAGCTTCTGGCGGCGACGGCCTGGGCCTTCAGCGCTTCCAGCGGGAAGGTGTTGCTCATCTCGTAGGCCGCCACGCCGATCAGGTAATCCTCCATGCCCACGATGTTGGTCACCGCGAGCTTGTATCCCCCCAGCCCGTCGGGCATGACCTTGTAATTCATGTCCCCCAGGTAGTGGCGCCAGCCGTGCTGGCGGTTGTACTGCCTGAGCAGGCCGGACTGGCGGATGAGGGTGAACTCCGTGCCGGAAAACAGCACAGTTCCCCCGGATCTGACCACAAGCTGGTTTCCAAGGAGGGAAATATTGATATCCGATGAGATGATCGCCCCCGTCTCCTTTAAAAGATAGGTGCCCTTGACGCCAAGGTTGATATCGTCATAGCTGGCGGAAAGCCTCACGCGAATGGTGGAATAATCCGTCGCCGCCATCACAGGCAGCGCAAATAAGGGCGTCAGGAAGGCGGCCGCCGAAAGGGCCAGAGTCAACAACAAGGCGGCAAGTTTTCTCATTTGAGACCTCCATGAATGCTCTTAATGGGTAGAGTTTCTTATTGTTCTAAGGCATTATATCAAAGGACGGCGAAGAAAAACGCATTTCTCGTTTGTTTTTGCTAAAAGTTCATTTTTTGAAGACATTTGAGGCAAAACAAAGAAGGGCAGCGGGACAACTTGACGCAGGCGGGGCGAAAGAACGGGATTTTGGATGAATTTTTTGGCAAAGGTGAAGTTCATCTAAAATCAAACTTCAGTTCGCCTTAGCCGAATCTGGGAGAAAAGTTGCGATCAAAGGATGGGCGTTTGGTTCAATTCCTCTGTCAAATGGGGGTTTGCGCGCATATTGCGGGCGGATTTCCCCGGGTTGTCCCCTGGCGCGGGCAAAAGCGTTAATTGATTGAAAAATGAAAGTTACCCTTGATTAATTCTTCATTTTAGTATATCATGCTAAGTGACGAACTTTGGCGCGTAGGAGAGTTTTTGCGAGATTTCGCCAATCTTCATCCTCTTGTTCCTGCGCGTCCTGCAAGAAAGTCTGCACTCTGGACGGTGGCACGTTCAAAGGGAAGGCGCAATCCCCCACCGGAGTGCAGACTTTATCATCGTATATGCTAGATCACAGGAGGACAACTTCATGGTAGCTTCCCTGGAAAAGCTGGGTATCATCAACCCCAAAGCCGTCTACCGCAATCTTTCCCCCGCCCGCCTTGTGGAACTGGCCCTGCGCCGCGGCGAAGGCCGCCTTTCCGCCACGGGCGCTCTGGTGGTCACCACCGGGAAATATACAGGCCGCTCCCCTAACGACAAGTACACTGTGGACACTCCCGGCGTGCACGACGAGGTCGACTGGGGCAAGGTCAACGTCCCCATGTCGGAAGAGAAGTACCACGCCATCAAGAACCGCATCTTCGCCTATCTGCAGGGCAGGGAAATCTTCGTGTTTGACGGGTTTGCCGGTGCGGACCCCAAGTATTCCAAGCGCTTCCGCGTCATCAACGAGCTGGCCAGCCAGAACCTGTTCATCCACCAGCTGCTGATCCGCCCGACCAAGGACCAGCTCAAGGACTATGAACCGGATTTCACCATCATCGCCGCCCCTGGCTTCAACTGCATTCCCGAGCTGGACGGCACCCGTTCCGAAGCGGCGATCATCGTCAATTTTTCCGAAAGAATCGTGCTGATCTGCGGCAGCCGGTACAATGGCGAGATCAAAAAGTCTGTGTTCTCCGTCATGAACTACCTGTTGCCCAAAGAAGGCGTGTTCCCCATGCACTGCTCGGCGAACGTCGGGGCGGACGGGGACGTGGCGATCTTTTTCGGCCTGTCCGGCACCGGCAAGACCACCCTTTCCGCAGACCCGGAAAGAAGGCTCATCGGGGATGACGAGCACGGCTGGAGCGACGACGGCGTCTTCAACATGGAAGGCGGGTGTTTCGCCAAGTGCATCAACCTCACCCGGGAGAACGAGCCCCAGATTTTTGACGCCATCCGCTTTGGCTCTTTGGTGGAGAACGTCGTCATGGACGACGAAACCCGGGAATTCGACTTCTTTGACGCCTCCATCACCGAAAACACCCGCGTGGGCTACCCGGTGGAGTTCATCCCCAACTGCCTGATCCCCGGCCACGCCGGCCACCCCAAGACCATCATCTTCCTGACGGCGGATGCCTTCGGCGTGCTGCCCCCCATCGCCAAGCTGACCAAGGAGCAGGCAAAGTACCACTTCGTTTCCGGCTATACCAGCAAGCTGGCCGGTACCGAACGCGGCGTGAAGGAGCCCCAGACCACCTTTTCCACCTGCTTCGGCGCGCCATTCTTGCCTTTGCACCCCTCCGTTTATGCGGATATGCTGGGCAAGAAGATCGACGAGCACGATACCAACGTATACCTTGTGAACACCGGCTGGTCCGGCGGCCCCTACAGCGTGGGCAAGCGCATGTCCATCCAGTACACCCGGGCGATGGTGTCCGCCGCGCTGAACGGCGAACTGGAAAAGGTGGAATTCGTGCCGCATCCCGTGTTCAAGGTGCTGATGCCCACCTCCTGCCCCGGCGTTCCCGCCGAAGTGCTGGACCCGAAAAAGACCTGGGAGGATAAGGATGCCTACGACGCCGCCGCGAAGGACTTGGCGGCCCGCTTTGCCAAGAACTTTGCAAAGTACGATAACATGCCCAGGGAAATCGTGGAAGCCGGACCTGGCGCGGACTAAAGCAAAAACGAATACCCGGCAAAAGTTGCACCTTTGCCGGCGATCAGAAAGGCGACACATCCGAATGAAACCAGTCATCATGGTGTGCGTCACCCGGCAGAAGACCTGCGCCCGGCTCATCGAGCTGGGCGCTCGCCTTGCAAAGAAGCATCAGGCGAAGCTGTTGGTGGTGCATGCCCTGCGAAACGGCGGTTCCGTGCTGGGGGACTGCGACGAAGCCGGGGCCATGGAGCGGCTTTTTTCAAAAACAACGGAAAGCGGCGGGGAGCTGATGATCCTCCGGGCGGACGATGTTGCCGGCGCGCTGGTGGAAACGGCGCAAAAACACGCCGCCAGGGTCATCGTCCTGGGCTCCACCCCGGTTACAGAGCCCGTGAGCTTCGCGGCACGGCTGAAAACCATGCTGCCCCACCGGGAAATCATCTGCGTGGAGGGCGAAATCCACGAAGGAGACCTTAAAATCAGCATCAACGCCTGAGATTTATTCCAATGTATGAATGAAACAGCAAAACGGGCCGCAACAAAGCGGTCCGTTTATTTGTTTTCGGGCACCTGTTCGTCAACGGACTCGAACGTGAGTTGGATTCTTCCGGTCTGCAATAAACGGACCGGAATAATTATTGATTGAAAGCTGATAATCATGTAAAATTATAACAAAGAATAATTGGGGTACAGGAGGACGGTCATGATCTGCAAAATTTGCGGTAGCGAGGTTCCCCAGGGCTCCAGGATTTGCGATTGCGGAGCGCTCCAGCCTCCGCAAGCGGCAATTCCCGGAAGCGCACTCCGCAGCGCCCTCAGCTGCCCCCGGATGCCCATGAAGTGGTTTAAGTTTATCATCTGCTTTTACCTGTTCTTCGATGCAGGCTTGGATGTATTTTAGCCGTCCGGTTGTTGAACATCATGGGCAACATCGAGCCCTTATACCAGAGTTACAGTGGTCTAAACGCACTGATCATTGTCGGGATCATCGTCCGTCTGATGATGGCTGGGACGCCATCTATGCGCGCATGCGGTTGGCGGCATTTCGCGCAAACGCCGTATTACCCGCATCGTCGTTTCGGTATTGTTTTTGCCACCTGTTTTGGCGATTACCCGCGTGCCTGCCGCAGAATTGATAACCCCAGGGTCCTTTCTGGGCTTTATCGAATCCATTGTCTTTCTTTGCTGCAATGTGAGATGTTTTTGAAAGCGCGATTATTTGTTTGTGAAGTAATCACCCATCCAACACCCGGGCTTCATCCGACAGCCTGTTTTTTATGGCAGGTTGCAGAAAGGCTTTTGGTCATAGAATGGTAAGGAATAACCAAATACATTGATATGAACAAGGGGGGTCCGAACATGAAATGCATCCACTGCGGCAAGGATATCATAGACGGCGCTGAAAACTGCACCTACTGCAATGCGGAACAACGGGTCGCCCAACCGGCTGAAGCCAGGGAGGAGGAAAGCGCTTACCATATCCGGTTGTACAGCCAGCCGGAAACGCCGATGATATGGTACCGTTCCATCATCTACTTCTGGATACTTGTCGCGGCATTGGTGGACATGGTCACCGGCGCTCTGCTGCTTGCCACCACCACCCAGCACAGCGATATTTTTTGGAAATACCCGCTGATCGAGGTGGCGGTGGGGGTTTTCGGTTTTTTGTGGCTGATTCGGGCGGGATTTGCGTTCTTTGTGCGCTCCAGGCTGGCGGACTATCACAAAAAAGCCATCCGGCTGTTTTTCGGGTATCAGGTTGCCGGACTGCTGCTGCCCGTGCTGCTCTGGCTGGCGATTCCCCATTCGGCAGACGTCCGGCCGGTTATCTTCTTCGGCATTCAGACGTATATCAACATCGGTCTTTCCGCCTTCATGATTCTCACCAGCATCCTTTACTTCAAAAAACGCAAATCGATGTTTGAGGACACGCGCCCCAAAACAACGGCGCAGAATTTTTAGAACACCGCCAAAACCGAAGGATGGCGGCGTTTTCCTTGCACAATCGGCCAAGAGGGGTTACAATTGTAGCCGCAACTTTTCCATATTATATTGCACTCATCCAGTATGAAAGTTTCTGTATCCAAGGAGGCCATTATGAAGCGAGCGATCGTGACCGTCCTCGGGGAGGACAAGGTCGGAATTATTGCCGCCGTATCTTCGCGGCTGGCGCAGTATTCGGTGAACATTCTGGACATCACCCAGACCATTATGAAGGGCGATGTCTTTGTGATGATCGCGCTGGTGGACATTGGAGGGACCACAGCCCCCTTCCACGAGATCAAGGCGGATCTTTCTGCCCTGGGCGCTTCGATGGATCTTTCCATCAGGATCCAGCTGGAAGAGATCTTTAACGCCATGCACAAGGTTTAAGGTGAATCGCCATGGCAATGCTCAACCAGCACGAAATTCTGGATACCATAAAGATGATCGACCAGCAAAAGCTGGACGTTCGCACCATCACCATGGGCATTTCCCTGCGGGGCTGCGCTTCGGATTCCCTGGGCAAGCTGTGCGACCGGATCTATGACCATATCTGTAGAACCGCCAAGGACCTTTGTCGCGTGGGCAGGGATATCGAAGAAGAGTTCGGCATCCCCATCGTCAACAAGCGCATCGCCGTCACCCCCATCGCCATCGTCGCGGAAAGCGCCGGGACGAATGACTACACCCCCGTTGCCCGGGCGTTGGACCGGGCGGCCAGGGAGGTGGGGGTCAACTTCATCGGCGGCTATTCCGCCCTGGTACACAAGGGGATGACGGCCGGCGACAAGGCGCTGATCCGCTCCATTCCCGAAGCGCTGGCCACCACCGAGCTGGTCTGCGCCTCCGTCAACGTAGGTACCACCCGGGCGGGGATCAATATGGACGCGGTGTACGACATGGGCAAGGCGATCAAGGGCGCGGCAGAGCTGACGGCGGACAAGGACGGCATCGGCGCCGCCAAGCTGGTGGCGTTTTGCAACGCGGTGGAGGACAATCCCTTCATGGCGGGGGCGTTCCACGGCGTGGGCGAGGCGGACTGCGTGATCAACGTGGGCGTTTCCGGCCCCGGCGTGGTCAAATCCGCCCTGGAAGCCTGCAAGGGCCAGCCCTTTGACGTGGTGGCTGAAACCATCAAGCGCACCGCGTTCCGAGTGACCCGGGTGGGCCAGCTGGTGGCCCGGGAAGCGAGTTCCAGGCTGAAGGTGCCCTTTGGCATCGTGGACCTTTCTTTGGCACCCACCCCGGCGGTGGGCGATTCCGTCGCGCGGATTCTGACGGAGATGGGCCTGGAGCAGGCGGGCGCGCCGGGAACGACGGCGGCGCTGGCGCTCTTGAACGACGCGGTGAAAAAAGGCGGCGTGATGGCCTCCAGCCATGTGGGGGGGCTTTCCGGAGCGTTCATCCCCGTTTCGGAGGATGAGGGCATGATCGAAGCCGCGGCGGTGGGCGCCCTCACACTGGAAAAGCTGGAAGCGATGACCTGCGTCTGCTCCGTGGGGCTGGACATGATCGCCCTGCCCGGGGACACTTCCGCAGAAACCCTGGCGGCGATCCTGGCGGACGAAGCGGCCATCGGCATGGTCAACAACAAGACCACCGCGGTACGCCTCATCCCCGCCCCGGGCAAGAAGGTGGGGGACTACGTGGAGTTCGGCGGGTTACTGGGCCGAGCGCCCGTCATGGCGGTCAACCCCTTCAGCTGCGCCGAGTTTGTCAAACGGGGCGGAAGGATTCCCGCACCCATCCACAGCCTGAAGAACTGATCGGGTGAACTTGGGCAACCTGAAAGGGCTTTGCGGCATGGCCTTGCGCTATGCCAATAAGCCCTTTGAACAAGGAAGAATATTCGAAGGAACAATATATATAGAAAGAAGTCATCCAAAATGTGCGCAAAAACCGAAAAATCGAATCCCCGCTCCGTCCTCAAGCGCCTGTTCCGCCGGTATTTTATCGATGTCATGGGCGCCATGGCCCTGGGTCTTTTTTCGTCGCTGATCATCGGGCTGATCATCGGTCAGCTGGCGAGGATCCCGTTTTTATCCTTTTTGCAGTTCATTGCGGACATGCTCTCCGCCTCCTCTCCTGTGGTGGGCGCCGCCATCGGCGTCGCCGTGGCCCATGGCTTGAAGGCAAAACCTCTGGCGGTGTTTTCCTGTGCCGCCGTGGGCGCGCTGGGATATGTGGCAGGGGGGCCGGTGGGCTGCTTCATCGCTGCTGTTGTCGGCGCGGAGCTGGGCACCCTCATCGGCGGCAGAACGCCGGTGGACATCGTGCTGATTCCCCTGGTGACGCTGGTCGCCGGCGGGCTGACGGCGAATTTCGTCGGCCCGGGCATCGGCGGTTTTATGGACTGGCTGGGCGGCGTCGTCAACAGCGCGACGTACCTCGCCCCTGTGCCCATGGGCATCGTGGTTTCGGTGGTGATGGGCCTGGCTCTCACCGCGCCCATCTCCAGCGCGGCCATCGCCATCTCCTTGGGCCTCTCGGGCATCGCCGCCGGCGCCTCCGCCGTGGGCTGCTGCTGCCAGATGGTGGGGTTCGCCGTCGCTTCCTTTAAAGATAACGGCTGGGGCGGCCTGATCTCCCAGGGGCTGGGAACCTCCATGCTGCAGTTCCCCAACATCGTCAAGCGTCCGCAGATCTGGCTGGCGCCCACCCTCGCATCCGCGGTGCTGGGGCCGATTTCTTCCGCCGTGTTCGGCATGACCAACACCCCGGCCGGCGCGGGCATGGGTACCAGCGGCCTGGTGGGGCAGTTCGGCGCCTGGGCGGCGATGAGCGAAACCTCTTCCCCCGCCGCAACAATCGGCCTGATCCTTCTGATGCACTTCCTGCTCCCTGCAATCGTGACGCTCGGGTTCGACCAACTGTTCCGAAAAATCGGCCTGATCAAGCCGGGGGACATGAAGCTGAGCGCGGGCTGATCCTGTCCAGCGCGGACGAAATGAGGACAAATTGCAGGAAAACCAACACAAATATTCGGGCATATGTGATGGTTCAAACGGGCTTCCTCAGGCTAAGTTCGAAGAAAAAATAAAATTAAAATTGTGGTTGACACGCTCAAGTCAAAATGCTATTATGTACAAGCTGACCCGCGAGAGCGGGGGGTGACGGACCTTGAAAACTGTATAGAGGACGAAACGGAAACGATCTGAGGGGCGAGAGTCCTTTGGATCA
>JBMNTV010000063.1:0-10333 GCA_050945915.1 Christensenellales bacterium | reverse complement strand
AAGAGACGCCGAACTTGTGGCCGTGGGTGCAGTAAATCTGAACGCCGCCAAGGGACAGGGTGGCTTCGTCCGGCGCGTCGGAGCCGAAATCGTTGTTTCCTCGGACGGCGCAGGTGGGGATACCCGCGTCGATCAGCACGGAAGCGTCCCAGGAATAGTCGCCAAGAAAACAGGCGGCGTCCAGCGGGCCGGCTTTCTTCAGCGCGTCCTTTAGTGCGCCTGTGTTCCCGTGGGAATCGGAAAAAACACCCACGCGCATCGTGCCGCCCTTCATACTTCACCTTCCAGCGCGTGTCGAAGCAGTGCAAGGGCCTTGCCGCGGTGGCTGATCGCGTTTTTTTCCTCGTCCGTAAGCTCGGCAAAGGTCTTGCCAAGGGTGGGAACCAGGAAAAGGGGATCGTAGCCAAAACCGTTTTGCCCCGAAAGGGAATGGGCGATGATGCCTTCGCATTCGCCCCGAAGGATCAGCGGTTCTTTTTCGGGCCGCATCAGGGTCATCGCGCAAACGAATTTTGCGCCCCGTTTGCCGTCCGGAACGCCCCGCATTTCGCAAAGGAGTTTTTCGTTGTTTGCCGCGTCGTCGTGCTCACCTGCATACCTTGCGGAATGTACGCCGGGCGCACCCATCAGGGCGTCGACGGAAAGGCCGGAATCGTCTGTGAGCACGGCGTATTTTCCATCCAGAGCGTCAAAAACCTCCCGCGCCTTTTTGAGGGAATTTTCCTCAAAAGTCTGTCCGTCCTCCACGACTTCCAGGGCAAGTCCGGCGTCCTTCATGGTGATGACATCTGAAAACCAGGGGGAGAGGATCTGCTTGATCTCTCTGACCTTGTTTTGATTGTTCGAAGCGATAACGAGTTTCAAACCCTGAGCTCCTTTCCTTCAGCCGATGGCGGCGTGAAAGCTGATGTGGTAAAGTGGCTTTTTGCCCTTGGTGGTAATGAACACGATCCAGCCGAAAATGTCATCCAGAAGCATCACATTTCGTTCTGCCATATGGTCCAAAAGGGGCCGGAAAGTTTCCTTCGCCATGCCATGCAGGTCGCTGGTGGTGACAAGGTACGCAACCCGCATGCTGATGGGGGAGTATTGGATCGGCGGAATCAGCTCCTCGCCAAGCTCATGGAAATAGCCCTTCAAAAGCCCGAGACCGATATCGACGGGCAACGGCCCCTCGGAAGTTGCCTGGAAATCCGAGAGTTTGATGCGGATGGTCGAATGCGTATAGGGCATATGCCCCATCCACCTGCGCACGATTTCCGGCGTGTTCTTGTGGTTTGCAACCTCCGGGTCTGTGATGAAAAGGCGATAGATCCCGCTCATCTGAAACGGTTCAGAGATGCCTTCGGCCCTGGCAATGGCGCCGAGTTTCATCTCGTGGCGCTTGATCCTGGCCAGCCTGTCGTTGAGCATATCGATCGTTCTTTCCAGCTCCGCCCTGGTCTGAGAAAAGATGTTGAGCATTTCGGAACAGTCGACTTCGTTATGATACGTGGGGAGCTTGTCCAACTGAATCCCGAAGCCGTTGTACTGCCTGATCTGCACAAGCCGGATGAAGTCCTCTTCGTCGTAATACCGATAGCTGTTGATGTCGTCCCTTTGTGGCTGAAGCAACTCCAGTTTGTCATAATACCGGAGGGAACCCCGGGGGATTCCAGTAAGATGCTCAAAAGAACCAATTTTGAAACGCATTTCAAATACCTCCCGATGCATAGCGTGCCTTGGCGGAAGTACGATCAATGCCCGCAGTCTGCCGGGCCCGTGCTTTAGCTAATATAGCATGATAAATTTCACATGACAAGTGTGAACAATCAACCCAACTCTATGGTTTGTGTAAATAATGTGGCAGTAATTTGGTAATTGGTTGAAATTCGACAATGTTGAGCCAAATTGTTAGACATAAATCAGTCAAAGCTTGCGACGGAAAACCGCGAAATGAAAATGATAAACTATTGACATTCAACTTAGCTTCACGGATATCATCGTATCAACGGGGCGCAACACGCTCCGAAATACGAGATGAGATGGAGGAAGCACAGAATGAAGAAGCTGTTGGCACTTTTGCTGGCGCTGGTCATGGTGTTCAGCCTTGCGGCTTGCGCCACAGCGGACAACGAAGCGGAAGCTCCCGATAAGACCGACGACCAGACAGCAGTACCCGCGGAAACCCCGGTTCCTGCCGAGCCGATCAACGGCGTGTTTGAAGGAACGGGCTACGGCATGCAGGGCAAGATCGTCGTGGCGCTGACCGTGGAAGACAGCAAGATGACCAAGATCGAGTTCATCGAGAATCCCGAGACGCCCACCGTCTGCCATGTGGCGAACGAGCGCATTCCCGCTCAGATCATCGAGCATCAGACCTTGGTGGTGGACGTCGTCACAGGCGCGACCCTGGCGAGCAACGGCATCATGAACGCCGTCAAGGACGCGGCGAGGAACGCGGGTCTGGACGTCGAAGCGCTGAGCGCAAATCCGTACCGTGCACAGCCCGGCCCCGATGAGAACTGGACCACCGACGTCCTGGTCATGGGCGGCGGCGGCGCAGGCTTTGCGGCTGCCATCAATGCGGCCCAGCAGGGTGCGAAGGTCATCCTGATCGAAAAGGGCTCTGTGCTCGGCGGCAACACCATGATGGCCGGCGCGGCATACAATGCCGTCGATCCTGCTGCGCAGGCGGGCGTCATTCTCTCTAAGGCCCAGAAGGATACGCTGGACAGCTATCTGGCCCTCGATCCTGCGGATCCGGAACTGAAGTTCGACCTCTTCCCCGAATGGGAGGAAGTCCTGACCCAGCTCAAGAAGGACATCAACGAGTTCTATGCCGCGAACAAGGGCAAGACCGCGGGCGAAGACATGCCCGGCTTTGACTCCATCGCGCTGCATATGTGGCACATTTACACCGGCGGTCTGCGTCAGCTCACCGATGGCAGCTGGATCGCATCCGACCTCGAGCTCGCCCGTACCCTGGCCGAGAACGCCCTGCCTTCCTTTGAATGGATGGGATCCGTGGGCCTGAACGCCGGCTACGGCGAGGGCGCAAGGCTGAGCACCGTTCTCGGCGCGATGTGGCCCCGCACCCACAGCTTCATGTCCGGCGCGGAGCGCATTCCCCAGCTTGAAAAGGTCGCCCGCGAACACGGCGTGGAAATTTACACCGAAACTGCCGGCACGGAACTGATCGTGGAAAACGGCAGGGTTGTCGGCGCCAAGGCTAAAAAAGCGGACGGCACCAACATCACCATCATGACCAACAACGGCGTTGTCCTCGCCACCGGCGGCTACTGCGCAAATCCCGCGATGGTCAAGCAGTATGACAAGTACTGGGGCGAAGACCTGTCCGACAGGACCCTGTCCACCAACCTTGGCACCAACGAGGGCGACGGTATCGTCATGGCCCAGGCCATCGGTGCTGATGTGGTTGGTTTGGAAGTGGCCCAGATGATGCCTTCCTCTTCTCCCACCAAGGGAACCATGACCGACGGCATCTGGGGCGATGCTTCTGCACAGATCTGGATCGACGGTAAGGGCAACCGCTTTGTCAACGAATACGCCGAGCGCGACGTCCTTGCCAAGGCATCCCTGAAGCTGGAAAACGGCATCTTCTACATCATCTATGCCGGATTCGGCGATCCCAACAACCCGACCGCCAAGCTGAAGGGCACCGAGTACAACGAGCGCGTCGCTGCGATGGTGGAAGGCGGCCATATCTGGTATGGTGAGACCCTTGCCGAGCTGGCAGAAGCCACAAAGACCCCGGCTGCAGGCGTTGCTCCCGCCTTCACGGAAGAAGCCCTGCGCAACGTGATCGAAACCTATAACAGGTATGTCGAGAATCAGCACGACGAAGACTTCGGCAAGGAAGTCCTCTCCGGCGCCATCGATCTCGAGTACATCGAGTCTACCCCCGGCGTGGGCCTCTGCATCTCTCCCCGCAAGTCCTCCCTGCACCACACCATGGGCGGCCTGCGCATCGACACGGAGACCCACGCACTTGACACCAATGGCAACATCATCGAAGGCCTGTGGGCTGCCGGCGAAGTCACTGGCGGAATCCACGCTGGCAACCGCCTAGGCGGAAACGCCATCGCTGACATCTTCACCTTCGGCCGTATCGCCGGTCTGAACGCTGCTGCGAAGAAGTAAGATCAATTCAAACGCAACTGGAAGGGACGGGATCAACCCGTCTCTTCTTATTTATATATGACGCTATGCCTGCCTGTCGGCGCGCGTCGAAAGGCGACGGGTTGGGCGGGCGGGGCTTGGGTGCGTGATTTTGAAGACGCTTTTCTTGTCCGATCCGAAAAAGGCGCGCGACCGGAATCCCCCGGAAACTCGTGCTAATATTTAACTTATAAATCAACAAATAATTAACACAATATGTTGTATCCAGCTATGCATTTTTGTTGTTTTACCACGGATTGGATTTGTGATAACTTATTGTTGTAAATTTATCGCATTTCATTCGGTTCAAACCTCACTTTTCAGTTACACGTTTGACAAAAATCCGTTTGTCAGTTGAGTTGATCAAAAACGGTGTTGCGCGGCTGCTCCTGCCCTGGGCGGAAGCGGATCGTCCAAAAAAGCAATAGGCATCACACCGACCAGATCATCCGCTCCAGTCCGCGTCTGCCCGCGCATACGCCTTGCCTTAACAACAGATGCCACTTTCGCGCAGCGAGAAAGGCGCGTTTGCGTACGGCCGGAAATCGTTATGGAATCGTACTGTTAGCTTGGGTGACCCCCACTTAAGAAATATATGATCTAGGAGGAATTTCCGATGGCTGAACTGAAAGACATGAAGGTCATGCTCTTCCCCAGCAAGTATATCCAAGGCGACGGCGCGATCAATCTTTTGCCCTCTCTCATGGATAATTACGGGGATATGCCGCTGGTCGTGGCGACAAGGTCCATGATGGAACGCGCCAAAAATCTGATGGGTGACAAGGGCAAGGTCCTGCAGTTCGGCGGCGAATGCAGCCGGAACGAAATCGATCGCCTCAAGGGCATTGCGACGGAAATCGGCGCGACGGCCATCGCGGCCATCGGCGGTGGAAAGCCCATCGACGCCTGCAAGGTGGTGGCGGATGAGCTGGGCCTGCCGATCATCATCGCGTCGACGATCGCGGCCACCGACGCGCCCACCTCGGGCTGCGCCGTGGTGTACACGGATGAAGGCGTATACGTTGAAGTGCTGTATCAAAAGCGCAACCCGGACGTCGTGCTGATCGACACAGACATTATCGTCAAGGCGCCGGTCCGCTTCCTGGTTTCCGGCATGGGCGACGCGCTGGCAACGTTCTTTGAGGCCAACTCCTGCGAGCGCACCGGTTCCCTCAGCGAATGCTTCGGCATGAGGACCAAGACGGCGATGTCCCTGTCCAGGCTGTGCCTTGACATGCTGCTGCAGTATGGCCGCCAGGCTGTGGAAGATGCCAAAAAGGGCATCAAGTCCGAAGCGGTGGAAGCCGTCATCGAAGCCAACACCCTGCTTTCCGGCATCGGTTTTGAGAGCGGCGGCCTGGGTTCTGCCCACTCGATCCACAACGGCCTGACTGTGCTTCCGGGAACGCACCATCTCTTCCATGGCGAAAAGGTTGCCTTCGGCGTGCTTGGCGGACTGCATCTGTATGACGAACTCGGGATCATCGACGAGATCTACGACTTCTGCATCGACGTCGGGCTGCCGGTCACCTTCGAGGAGCTGAACATCCCCAATGTGACCGACGAGGAGCTCTATCAGGTTGCAGAAAGCTGCTACAAGTACAACTTCATGTTCCACGAACCCGTGGAGCAGCTTTCGATAGAAAAAATCGTCGAAGCCCTCAAGAAGACCGACGAAGTCGGCCGCGCCAAGCTGAAGGCAAAGGGAAAGTAATCGATTCCTAACAAACAGAAAAACAAAAGAGGCGGGAGTATTCCCGCCTCTTTCCCGTGTCATGATACTATTTGTAAACCGTCGGCGAATCACTTTTGAAGATTCAGCACGGCCTCCTCAATCGCGTGTGTCTGATACTCAAACAGCTCCATGATTCCCAGCTCGCCCATGTCGAGCAGCTTATAAAGCTCTTCCCGGGTGACGGGACGCTTTTCTCCCGTTCCCTGGATTTCGACAAAACCTTCTCCCGCCATGACGAGATTGATGTCCGCCTGGGCGGAGACGTCCTCCACATAGCAAAGGTCCAGCAGCAATTCGCCATCCACCACGCCGCAGCTCACCGCGGCAACGGGGGGCAACAGGCAGCGCTCGGCGGCGCGCAGTTTGTGCAATGCGACGGCCATCGCGACGTACCCCCCGGTGATGGACGCCGTTCTGGTTCCGCCGTCCGCCTGGATCACGTCGCAGTCGATGGCGAGGGTGCGCTCCCCAAAATGAGAAAGGTCGATCCCGCAGCGCAGGGACCGCCCGATCAGCCGGGAAATTTCGGTGCTTCTGCCGTCCGGGCCGTTTTTGAAGTTTTCGCGCTTTTTGCGGTTCTGGGTGGACGAAGGGAGCATGGCGTATTCCGCGGTCAGCCAGCCCGTCCCCTTGCCGATGAGAAATGGCGGCACTTTAGGCTCCACCATGGCGGTGCAGATGACCTTAGTCCTGCCAAACTCTATCAAAACTGAGCCCAGGGCATGCTCCGTGAATCCAGGGGTGATCTTGATGGGGCGCAACTCGTCAAAGGCGCGGCCGTCGATTCTTTGCATGTCATTCCTCCTTGATCGGGATAACGCTTGATTCGATGATACCCCTCAAGCGACTGGGCGTCAACCGCACATGCCGAAGGAAGAATAAAAAGCGGAACGCAGCCGCGCCTGCCAATATCAACGGTGGTTCACATACATCGGCGCGGAAACAGGCATGTCGCCGTAATCCTTTCCCTCGATGCGGAAGGAAACGGTGGGAACGCCGAACTCCCGGCAAACCAGGGCCGCGCATTCCATGGCGCGCTGTTCGAGAAGGGGATGTTCACGCAACCCCTCCGCAATGGCGGACAAATCGATGATCGCGACCCCGCCCTCGACGATGACGGAGCGAAGATCTGTGTCCGGGGGGAAGCAGGAGCGGAGCGCGTCGATCTGCCCCGGTCCCTTCACAAGCTCTTCCACCGCCTTTTCCAGGGTGGCTTCGCCCTCGATGAACCGAGTGACGGGAACATTCAGGGTGCTTTCGTAATTCGGGAAGTAAAGCGTCAGGCTTTCTGTGCTGCCGCCTGCCGATGCCGTCACGCTTTCCGGGTTGAGGGCGACGGCGGCGATGGCCTCGTCGATCTTCGTTCCGAAGGAGAGCGCCTCTTTCTTTTCGCCCTCCGGAAGGATCACCACCCGGTCGATGGAGGCAAACTCCGTCAGCGTGTTCACGATGGAAACGACGGCGTTTTTCTCCTCCGCGGCGGTCTGGAATTCCCCCATGCCGAAAACGCTCACCGTCGCGGTTCCGTCGTCTGCGATGCGCAGGGAAAAGGAAGCATCCTTCGGCAGGGTGGGGGAAAGCCCCAAAGACGCCGCTGCCGAGACGTTGGTGTCCGTCTTGGCCAGAAGGTTCAAAGCGGCTTTGCCGATGCCCTCCTCCCAGGGGATTTCCCGCACGACGGGGACGAGCAGCCCGTTGGAATCGGCGTAATAGACCACCGTCGGGCGATACTGGATCCCGGCGTCCTGCGCAGGCGCCGAGCTGTTGACGCTGTTGCCAGAGCAGGCGGTGAGCAGCAGCAAAACGCATAATAGGGACAATGCGGCCTTTTTCATGATCCTGGACCTCCTGAGCTGTTCGCATAGGATAGGGAGCTGGAATCCTGTGGTTCAATCCTCAAACTGCCGGCTTGCATCAGGCTAAGGACGATGAAGAAGCCATGCCTAGATTGGCAGCTTGGTGGCAAGATGACTTGATATATCTGTATTCATCCATCGTGCGCAACTATTCCCAAACGGACGAGAATGGGCTATACTGAATCGATTGGTGAAAACCTGCCGGGGGTTTGCGAAGCGTTCGCTGCCCGGCAATCGAGGTACGAGGTGAAAACTATGGCCATGGACGGGCTTTCGCTCGCGGCTGTCTGCAAAGAACTGAACGAGAGCGTGCTGGGTGCGCGCATCGAAAAAATCTACCAGCCGGAAAAAGACGAGCTCTTGCTCAACCTGCGTTCCGGGAGGCGGCTGCTGCTTTCCGCAAATGCCGCCCACTGCCGGGTGCAGCTGACGGCGGTCAAGCGCAGCAACCCTGCGGAACCGCCGATGTTCTGCATGCTGATGCGCAAACACCTGACCAACGGCAGGATCGCTGCCGTCCGCCAGGCAGGGCTGGATCGGGTGCTGACCATCGACATTTTAGCGACGGACGAGCTGGGCGAACCCGCTACCTATTCGCTGATCGCGGAGATCATGGGCAAATACTCCAACGTGGTGCTCGTCAAAGAGGACGGAACCATCGTGGATGCCATCCGCCATGTTACCCCGGCGATTTCCACGGTGCGCGTCCTCATGCCCGGCGTGAAGTACGAGCAGCCCCCCGCCCAAAACAAGCTGAATCCCACAGAACTTTCAAAAGAACAGGTGTTTTCCGTCCTTTCGGCTTCATCGGGAAGGCTGGACAAGGCGATCCTGTCCGCTTTTTTTGGCCTCTCGCCGGCGGTCGCGGCGGAGATTGCGGAGCGAGCCGCCGGCGATCCGCTGCTTCCGTTTTCCGCGCTGGACGAACCACGAAAAGCCCTCTGTGCGTCCCGGATTGCCGCGTTTTTTGAAAACATCGCAAAGGGCGCCTTTTGCCCCACGCTGGTGGTGGACGATTTCGGCGATCCGGTCTCTTTTTTCGCATATGACACCCATTCCGTTGCCCCCCAAAACAAGCGCAGTTTTGAGACCATGAGCGCCGCGCTGGACGAGTACTTTAGCCTTCGGGAACGGACGGACAGGATCCGCCAAAAAAGCGCGAACCTCAGACGATTGCTGCAAAACAACATTGAGCGCTGCCAGAAAAAACTCGCGATGCAGCAGGAAATCCTGCAGGCATCGGACAAGATGGAGCAAAACCGCCTTTTTGGAGAATTGCTGACGGCAAACGCCTATCGCGCGGAACGGGGCGCGAAGGAAATGACGGCGGTAAATTACTACGATCCGGACCAAAGGGAGATCATCATCCCCCTGGACCCGTCCCTTTCCGCCGCGGCAAACGCCCAGAAATATTTCAAGAAGTACAACAAGCAGCGCGCCGCCTTTGAAATGGCCACAGGCCAGATCGCCCAGATCCAGGAGGAGCTTGACTATCTGGAAGGCCTGCTCGCGAATCTGGAGAACTGCGCAGAGGAAGGCGACCTGGCGGAAATCCGGCAGGAGCTGATCCGGGAGGGCTATGTCCGCCCGGAAAAGGAAAAACGGCAAAAAGCCCCTGCCTCAAAACCTTTTCACTATGTATCCCAGGACGGCATAGATATATTCGTAGGGAAGAACAACCTTCAAAACGACAGGTTGACCCTGCGCGATTCGGATCCGGAGGACATCTGGTTGCACACCAAGAACATTCCGGGCTCCCACGTGATCATCCGCTCAAAAAACCCGCCGCCAACCACCTTGAAGGAGGCGGCGATGCTGGCAGCCTGGTATTCCAAGGCGAAACATTCCGCCCAGGTTCCTGTGGATTACACGCCCAGGAAGTATGTAAAAAAGCCGTCCGGCTCCCGGCCGGGGTTCGTGATCTACACGACCAACAAAACGCTCTACGTCACGCCGGAGGAGTCCGTAGTGCGAGGGATTCAGCGCATCGATTAGTAAAGAATAAATATTCAAAAAGCCGTTGACAGAAGGGCTTCTGTCCTGTATAATCTTCCACATAGAATGCGAGGACGGGGAACAAAGGGCCGCATCCACCGCTTCAGAGAGCTGCCGGTTGGTGAAAGGCAGTGCGGAATAACGCTCTACTCGCCCCTGAGCAGCCAACCGAAAGCGTCGCGAGTAGGCTTGGACGGCATCCCACCGTTACCCGGGAAGGGCATGTTAGTGCCTGCAAAGTGGCCGGTCATTTCCGGCAAACAGAGTGGTACCGCGGAAATTTAGCTTTCCGTCTCTGAAAAGGGACGGAAAGCTTTTTTTATTTTTACTTTGAAATGAATGGAGGATACTCATGGACCGTATTCAGCGCAATATTGAGCAGCTCGTCAACGCAAAGTATGATACTTTGCTGGAAATGACCTTTGGCGATCTGCTGGATGCCCAGGCGGCCCGTTTCCCCGACCACGACTGCCTGGTGGACCCGCACAAAGGGCGCAGATTCACCTATGCGCAGTTTCGGGAAGAGTGCGACCGCGTGGCCCGTGGGTTGATGGCCATCGGCGTCCGGCCGGGGGACCATGTCGCG
>JBMNTV010000062.1:0-10737 GCA_050945915.1 Christensenellales bacterium | reverse complement strand
AAGAACAGGCCCCTGCAACCCCTCGCTTTTAACGAATCGGTTTCGCTGACCGCCAGAAACACGGTGGACGCCGTCATGCGGGCGCTCATTGCCCACGATTGGCAGACTGTTTATCTGTTTTTGAGCGCGAAAACCGAAAGCGGGCTGAACCGCCCCCTCTATGACAGCGTGGCGCGCAGCCTGCAGCAAAACGCTGCAAAGCTCTTTTTCTATGAAGTATCCGGCGAGGTCTACGAGGCGGACGGCAAGCGTGCCGTGGTGTTCGTCGACCTGATGTTTGAGCTTCCCAACGGCACAAAGATCAGCAAGAGTTCCACCCCAGTAAAGCTCAGGGCCATCAATGAAGTGTGGCTCATCGACCACGACAGGCTTTACGGGCTGTTTTCGGAGGGCTGACGGATGAAACGATTGATTTGTGCGCTAGTGTCAGTTGTTTTCTTCTGCTGTGTCCTTGCGGCCTGCAGTCCCGGGGAAACGGCTGTGCAGAGACCGGAATTTGTATCCTCTGATGCCTGGGCAAAAGAGCCGGAAAGCCGCAGCATTCTCGCGCCATTGAACTTTCTTTCGAAGGACGGCAACCACTTGATGACAGAAATCCTCCAGGTGGAGGTTTTGCCCGGTCAGACGGACGAGGAAGCGGTGATCAAGGCGATCATCAACGGACCGCAGGACACGAGGACGATGAGCCGTGTGCTCTCAACCAGCATCGAGCTTGTTTCTGTAGAAAAAACCGGCAGGGTGCTCAACATCGAGCTAAGCGCAAACTACACCTATTACAGCGAACTGGAAATGCTCAAGGTGCGGGCTGCCCTGGCGAACACCCTGACTTCGCTTTTTGACATCGATTACATCAACGTATATGTCGATGGCATGGACCCGGGATACCTCGGGATGCCTTTGGGCGCCTTTAAGCCCACGACGCTGGATCTTTCGCTGCTTTGCGACCAGATTATTCAGGAGCAAAAAAGGATCACGGACGACGATGCCTACGATGAACGAAGGATCGTGACCTTTTACATACCGGATGCAAGCAGAACGCTGCTGATCGCCGATCCCGAGGAGAAGGCCATCGAAACCGTCAGTTCCGGCGAAACCGTGGAGCGGAACTACCTGCGCACGGTGATTTTTGGCCTGATGACCGGGCCGCGGGCAGACCTTTTCGGAGGATTCAACCTCGCCGTTGAACCGATTATCATGCCGGACGAAAACAACAGGCGGACCGCCCTCGTCATTCTCAAGGAGCGGCCCAAAGACGAGATCCTGGCCTATGGCTCGCTGGTGTACACCATCACGGGTTTTGTGTGCAATATTTCCAGCGTCACCTTGGCCGTCGCAAGCGACAACGCCGCCGGATACGAGCCCATCACCCATGTGGAGGGACTGGGGGAATTTGAGAACGGGGTGTTCACCCGGGGGGATTTTTCCAGCCTGATCGGGGATTATGTGACGCTTTATGCGCCCCACGAAACGGAGTACTCCCTGGTCCGGCATACTGTGGCAGTTCCCCAATCCAAAAGGAGCGATCCCGCAGAATTCATCAAAGGGCTTTTGAATGCCCGTTCCCTGCCAAAAGGGACTGTGCCGCCTTTGCCCGAAGGTGTGGGGGAGGAAGATGTGCTTTCCATCAAGCTCTGCGGGTCTGTGGCGGTCGTGGATTTGAGCAGCAATTTTCACGCGCGATGCGCCGAACTCGACCAAAGAGAGGAATACCTCCTCGTTTATTCCATGGTGAACACCCTCACCGAAATTGCCGAGATCACCAGCGTCCAGTTCACGTTTGACGGATTCACCAGGCAAAAGCTGAATTACATCGACGTTTCCGGGCCGCTTTTTAGAAATTTCGGTCTGATTGAGAAAACCGGAGACTGATTGAAGATGAAAAAACGCACTGTCGTTCTCATTTCCGCCCTCAGCGTGCTGGCTTTGTGCTTGGTGGCTGCAGTGGTGTTTTATTTGAGGATCAATGATCCAAAAAACGTCTTTTCGGACGTGCTGCAAGAAGCCGAAAACACGCCAGAACCGACGGAAGAAGTGTTGTTGGAGCCTTCGACGCCAACTCCCACCGCCGAACTGCCCCCGCCATCCCCAACTCCCACCGTGGACCCGGTTGCCGCCCTCGAAGAGCAAGCGGATGCGGATTTTGCAAAAAACAGGGTGAACATCCTGCTCCTTGGCATCGACAGAAGCGCCGAACGGGAAAACTGGGGCTCCTTCCGGACGGATACCATGCTGCTTTTGACGATCGATTTTGACAGGAACGACGTCGATCTCATATCCATCCCGAGGGACAGCTACGTTCGCATCTTCAACACCCTGAACGAAGACGGCACCCCGAAGTACGCCAAGATCAACAGCGCCTTCGCCTTTGGCGGCGGGGCAAAAAAGAATGGCTACAAATATGCTGCGGAAACCGTCTCCTACGTTCTTGGCGGGGTCAAGATCCACTATTATGTGGCGTTTGACATGCAGGTGGTCAAGGACGTCACCAACGCCATGGGTGGCGTGTACTACGATGTGGACATCGAAGTCCACATGAACGGCCGCACCATCATGCCTGGTTACCAGCATCTGGACGGTCAGGCTGTCCTCGATTACTGCCGCCAGCGAAAGGGCAGCAGCGACATCGCCAGGATCGACCGCCAACAGCGTATGCTGATCGCCATCTTCAACCAACTGAAAAGCACCAGGCAGATTTTCAACATTCCCTCGATATACCAGGCTGTTGCAAGCAATATCGACACATCGCTCTCCTTCGAGCAGGTATGCGCGTTGGCGCTTTTTGCCACCAGGATCGAACCATCCGACATCGAAAGGCACACCCTTTCGGGGAAAGGACTGTATTTTGAGCACAGCAGCTTTTGGGTGTTGGATATGGGAAAGGTCAAAAGCCTTGTCCAGACGGTGTTCGGAATCAAAAAACCTGCAATCGACTGGGATATTGACATTGGGGTACTCACCACCCGCATCGAAGAGGAACAGAAGCTGATGCAGGAGCTCGCCGAAAAGGCGCAAGAGCTGATCCAGCGCGCCCACGCGCTGGAAGCCCAACAACCGGAACTATTGGGCGCGTTTGATGGGCAAATCAGGGCGCTGCAGGAGCTTCTGAACGACGGCAGCATCCCGGAGTTGTCGGACGAAATCGCGCAGTTTGAAGCGCTGATCAACGAAATTGAGGGAAGTGTCGCCATGGCCGACCCGGAGGAAACGCCCCCGCCGGACGAAGAGGACGGAATCATCATCGACGACGACATCGACATCGACGACGGCATTGACGATGGCATCGACATCGACGACGAAATCGGCGACGACATTGACATCGACGATGACATCGACGAAGCAGGCTGAGGTAATCATACATTTTTTCTAAGAGGTGGAATCATGGTAACAATCAAGGAAATGACGACGAAGAAGGAGCTTAAGGAGTTCATCAAGTTTCCGATGGAGCTCTTTAAGGATAACCCGTACTTTACACCTGACCTCATAGCAGATGAGATGACCAACCTTCGCAAGGATAAGAACCCTGCTTTCGAATACTGCGAAGCGAAATACTTTATGGCGTATAAGGACGGCAAAGCCGCCGGAAGGATCGCCGCGATCCTGAGCCACAAGGCCAACGAAGTTTGGGACGAGAATAGAATGCGCTTCTCCCGGGTGGACTTCATCGATGACGACGAAGTGGTGGATGCGCTGTTTGGCGCGGTGATCGACTGGGCAAAGGAAAAAGGATGCGAAGAGCTGCACGGCCCGATCGGTTTTTGCGACCTGGATAAGGAAGGCATGCTCATCGAGGGGTTCGACGAGCCGAACATGTTCATCACCTGGTACGCATTTCCATATTATAAAACGCAGATGGAACGCCTTGGATTCACGAAGGCGGTGGACTGGATCGAATACCGCGTCTTTACGCCGAAAGAAATACCGGAAAAGATCCTGCGCCTTTCTGAGGTCGTCAAGCGCCGCAATAAGCTGACGCTCTACGAGGTTAAATCCAGAAGGGCGTTGCGGCCGTACATCGAGGCAGTTTTCCACCTGATCAACGAGGCCTACGGCGATCTCTACGGTGTGGTGGAACTCACACAAAAACAGATCGATCACTACGTCGACCAATACCTGCCTTTTTTGGATCTGGAGTTTGTCAAGCTGGTGTTGGATAAAGACGGGAAGCTTTGCGCGTTTTGCTTCTTCCTTCCCGAACTCGGCCCGGCGATCAAGAAGGCGAAGGGCGCGCTGCTTCCCTTCGGATGGTACCATTTGCTGCGTGGCCTGAAAACTTATGATGTGATGGATATGGGCCTGATTGCTGTGCGGCCGGATATGCAGAACCTCGGCGTCAACTCCCTGCTGATGGTGGAAATGACAAAATCCGCAATCCGCCGGGGTGTCAAATACTCGGAAACCGGGCCGGAACTTGAGACCAACGAAAAAGTGCAGGCTTTGTGGAAGCATTTCGATGCCATCCAGCACAAGCGCCGCCGTTGTTGGATCAAGAAGATCTAATGCAAATAACTGCATAATTGGCGAATACAATAGAAACAGAGTGTGATTCTGACTGTGTCCGGCAGGCTGTCATGGGCTGCGCTGCCGGAACGCGCCGTTAAAAAGCCGAGTATTCGCGCCCGGGCCGTGCTCAGATGAGTATCCGACCCATGCGGGGTGCGGATTTGCGCTTTGCTCAAACGGACATCTTCCCGAGGAGGAACAAGAGTATATGAAACGCTTTTTTGGGCGGACCGCGCTTTGCGGGCTGTTGGCCGTCGTACTTGCAGTTGCGCTTTTTGGCTGTTCGCCGGCAAAGCCCGGCGATTTTTCCAGCGCAAATGCCCTCGCAGAGTTACAGTCATTTATTGAACAGTACTATTATCAGGACATTTCCAGCGAGGACCTCTATCTTGGCGCCGCCCGGGGAATGGTGGACGCCCTTGGCGACAGCTACGCCCAGTATTTTACTGCCGAGGAGTATGCCGCCAGCCAGCAGGTGAAAAGCGGGAAGTACAAGGGGATCGGCGTCACCTTTGCGCTGGAAGGGGAAGATTACGTCATTCTGAAGGTCACCGAGGGCGGTCCGGCTTATAGGGCTGGTATTCAGGTGGGGGACTGCATCATCTCCATCAACGGCGATCCTGTGGCAGGCAAATCGCTGACGGAAATCTCGGATATCATCAAAAGCATGGACGACGCCGCGTTCACCATGGAGCTGACGAGAAACGGCGAACCGTACCAGGTTTCCATGGTGACGGAAGAAGTCAAAACCCAAAGGGTTCGCTATGTTTTGCTGGATCACAACATTGCCTACATCCAGATTTCCGCGTTTTACAGCGATTGCTCCACCGCCTTCCCCAGGGCGATCCAGCAGGCAAAAAAAGACGGCGCCACTGCCTTGATTCTTGATCTTCGGGGCAATCTTGGCGGCGATCTGAACGAGATGATGGCGGTTGCTGACGAACTCCTCGATTCAAAGCTCGTGCTGGCCATCAAAAACGGCGATGGATCCGAAAACACCCATAAGACGGGCGCCGGCGCCATCAATTGGCCAATGGCGGTGCTGGTCAACGGCAATTCCGCCTCGGCGAGCGAGGCGTTGACTGGCGCGCTTCAGGATTACGGCAGGGCGACGGTGATCGGCGAGCAGACCTTCGGCAAGGGAATCGTGCAGACGACATATCACCTTTCAAAGAGCGACGGCTGGATCAAAATGACCACAGGCTCGTATTACACCCCGAAGAGCCGCAGCATTCACGGCGTCGGGCTGATGCCGGATATTCAGGTGTCCCTTCCGGAAGGGGTGGACGGTTCCTCGCCGGAATACATCGAATACGCCCAGGACACCCAGCTTCAAAAGGCCGTGGAGATTCTGCTGAATGGAGGGAACGCAGGATGAAGCTTTGGGGCATGCTGAAGAAAAAGCAAAAAATCCTGGCTTCCCAGGTTGCCGAGGTGGAGCCAAACGTCCAGCTTGAGGATGAGGAGTGGCTGCACGATGCGATCGGCGAAATCTGCACCGCGCTGGACATTGCCCGGCCGGTGATCCTGAAAAAACACGCGCAAGATTTTAACAGATTCTCCCGGGTGGTATTCAAAAAAGATGATTTTATGGAAAAAACAGGGTTTGATCAGTTTGAAGTCGAGCTGATCGACCAAGAAAAAAAGAACAGGGGTTCAAAAACGGCGTCAGATGATTAATCTTCTTGCCGCATGGACATACTAGGTGCATCCATTGCGGAAGGAGAAAATCACATGGACATTCTCGCATTGATCCTAGTCATCATTGGTGCGCTGAACTGGGGCCTTGTGGGCCTGTTTCAGTTCGACCTGGTGGCAGCAATTTTCGGCGGCAGCGCTGCTGTCGTCAGCCGGATCATCTATGTCATCGTTGCGCTTGCTGGCATTTGGGCGATCACCCTGATCTCAAGGATCGCAAGGCGCGACGAACATCATCACCGCGCGGATTGATTTCAAACAGTCGTGCGGAAAAGCAAAAAGCCCGGCCTTATCCAATAAGAGCCGGACTTTTTTTCGTCCTTCGAATTCCTTAAGTCAGGGAATTAGAAATAATCCCTCAATGTGCGCGCATAGGCCCGCACCGCCTTGCTGGAAGGGTAGTAGCGAATCAGCATCGCCTGGGCAGGAAGCTTGTCACCGTGAACGAGATAGAGTTCCCAGATGTAACTGCGCTTCTGGGAGTCAAAATGTGAGATATAGCTTTTGAGCTTGAGCACGGCATGGTCGACGAGTTGGAGGGTGTCCGATGCGGAAGCGTATTCCGCATAGGTCGCGGCCATGGCGGCAAGGGCGTCATCTTTTTTTAACGTATCGTTCGGGTAATATTCGCTCAGCTCAATGTCATAATGGCTGTTGTTCAGCTCGACGCGCAAGGACACCGAATCCTCGATCGCAGTATCGTCCAACGCGATATTGGAAAAGGAAAACAGCGCTTCGCCGGAGTATTTGATGGTTTCGGCGACTTCACCGATTTTCAAAGTCGCGGAAACCGTTTCTTTGGGAAGACAGGTGTACCCATATTGAACGACGGCTTTGTCCAGGATGTATCCCAGGTGCTCCCCGTTGTGAAGTTCCTCGACAATATCAACATAGCCGATCCACTTGCTTCCAACGGCCTTTGCAAGCGAACGGGCAGTGACATATTTCAGCCTGGAGTTGACGAATTCAGTAAAGAGCGTGGCACGTATGCTGTCCTTCTCCTCCGCAAGAATGGAGCGGAGCGAACGCTCGGAGCGGGTCATGCTTCTGGTGGGCGCCTGCTGCACGGGTTCAGCGGGTGCCGCAAACGAGCAAATGGGAGAGACGATGATCAATGCAGCCAGAAGCACGGCAAACAACCGTCTCAATACAATGCGCATGGCAACCTCCAACCTTTTCTACCAAATATTATATCGCCTTTTGACTAAAAGGCAATTATTTGGACAAAGTGTTGCAATTCTTTCAAAAACTGTTCATATTTACCTATTATGCGGGCAAGGTGAATATGAACTCGCCGTAAACCGTCTAAATTTTTGCATTTTACCATTGCATATCATTGTTAAAAAGACTATTATAAAGTTGCGGAAATGATTAGGTCACCTGTTCAAGTCAGAACGCGTGGACCCCTGTATGATAGGCGTTTTCTGCGCCATATTGGGTCCACAAGTTTGCCACATTTTTCGCCGGAACGACGGGGGAGCGCAAGAACCGTTGCATAATCGCAATCATGATGCGGCTGCTTCCATAATGACTCGTCGCAGAGTGCGCGCCGGCAGGCAGTTCGTGCATCCAGGGCTTAGGAATGGGAGGCTTTTGCAAAAAATTGCCTCCTAATTTTTATGAACGCTTCCGCCGGAGGATGTGCCTGCCCCGACGGACTGCTTCACTTCAGATAACATTTTGGGCTTTGCCCGCTGGAGGATAAAATGGCTCAAACGCTTACAAGTAAATTGATATCATCCCATCTGATTTCGGGGGATATGACCCCCGGCTCGGAGATCTCCATCAGGATCGACCAAACGCTGACCCAGGATTCTACCGGGACCATGGCCTATCTTCAGCTTGAGGCCATGGGGATTCCCCGTGTAAAAACCAAGCTCTCTGTGGCATATATCGACCACAATACGCTCCAGTCCGGCTTTGAAAACGCCGACGACCATAAATATATTCGCACCATCGCGTCCAAACACGGGGTGTTCTTTTCCCGCGCAGGGAATGGAATCTGCCACCAGGTGCATCTTGAACGCTTTGGCAGGCCGGGATGGACGCTTCTTGGATCGGACAGCCACACCCCCACGGGCGGCGGGATTGGTATGCTTGCCATCGGCGCCGGCGGGCTGGACGTTGCCGTTGCCATGGGCGGTGGGGCGTATTACCTCACCATGCCGAAGGTGGTCAACGTGGAGCTTGTTGGAAAGCTTGCGCCCTTTGTCTCCGCAAAGGACATAATATTGGAAGTGCTGCGCCGCATGACCGTCAAGGGCGGGGTCGGAAAAGTTATCGAATACACCGGCGAGGCCCTTGCCACCCTCTCCGTTCCTGAAAGGGCGACCATCGCCAACATGGGCGCCGAGCTGGGTGCCACCACTTCCGTCTTCCCCAGTGACGAGATCACCAGGCAGTTCCTGGCCGCCCAGGGAAGGGAGGAGGTTTACGTTCCCCTTGCTGCGGACGAAGGCGCTCAGTACGACGAACACATTGTCATCGACCTTTCCGAGCTTCGGCCCCTTGTTGCCTGCCCCCACAGCCCGGACAATGTCAAATCCGTGCGGGAGGTCGGCGAAATCCCCGTGCAGCAGGTCTGCATCGGAAGCTGCACCAATTCCTCCTACGCGGATTTGATGAAAGTCGCGGCGATTCTAGAGCGAGAGGGCGGCACCCTTGCCCCAGGCTGCAGCCTGACGATCTCCCCCGGTTCCAGGCAGGTCATGACCATGCTGGCCGAAAATGGCGCTTTGGCCACCATGATCAAAGCTGGCGCAAGGATCCTTGAGTGCGCCTGCGGCCCCTGCATCGGCATGGGCCAGTCGCCGGAGACGGATGCTGTTTCCGTCCGCACGTTTAACCGGAACTTCTGCGGCAGAAGCGGAACCGCCAGTGCGAAAGTGTATCTCACCAGCCCGGAAACCGCGGCCATCACCGCCCTCCGCGGCGTTTTGACCGACCCGATGACGCTGGGCGGAACGATTGAAGTCAAAATGCCGGAAAAATTCTTTATTGACGACAGCATGATCATCCCGCCCGCTCCGGAAGGTGAGGAGGTTGAGGTCGTCCGTGGGCCGAACATCAAGCCCTTCCCAGTGAACGTTCCCCTGACCGAAACGGTGAGGGGCGAAGCGCTGCTCGTGATGGGGGACAATATCACCACGGACCACATCATGCCCAGCAACGCAAAGCTACTGCCTTACCGGAGCAACATACCGCACCTTTCGGATTACTGCCTGGCCCCCGTGGACCCCGATTTCCCCAAAAGAGCAAGGGAAAAAGGCGGCGGTTTCCTCGTTGCGGAGAACAACTATGGCCAGGGCTCCAGCCGGGAGCATGCTGCGCTGGTCCCCCTGTATCTGGGAATCAAGGGCGTCATCGCCAAGAGTTTTGCCCGGATTCACGCTGCAAACCTGGTCAATTCGGGGATACTTCCGCTGGAATTCGTGAACGAAGAGGAGTACGACCTCATCTCTCTGGGAGACCTTCTTAGCATCAGCGACGCTGTGAGCAACGTGCTTTCCGGCAAGGAGATCATCGTCCGGAACGAGACAAAAGGCGTGGATATCCCGGTCAGGCTGAACCTTTCCGAAAGGCTTCGGAAAGTGCTCGCCGCTGGTGGGTTGCTGAACTATACCCGGGGAACGATTGAGTGAAGGATTATACTAAACATACAGGAGCGTAAATATCATGAGAGACAGAAGAGTTTCTGAAGCGGTCATCCATCGTTTACCCAAGTACTACCGCCATCTTCAGGATCTGCAAGCCAGGGGAATCGAACGCATTTCATCCGGCGAACTTTCGGTCGAAATGGGATTCAACGCCTCTCAGATCAGGCAGGATTTCAACTGTTTTGGCGGTTTCGGGCAACAGGGATACGGCTACCAGGTCAGCGTGCTATTGCGTGAGCTCGGTTCCATTCTGGGCTTGACGCGGGTTTATAACCTTGCCATTATCGGCGCTGGCAACATCGGCAAAGCCCTGGCCCGCTATTCGGGTTTCACCAAAGAGGGTTTCTGCGTCAAGGCGGTTTTTGACATCCGGCCAGAAATCATCGGCAGGGTGCTTTCCGGAGTCGAGGTTTCTCATGTTGATACGTTGAACGACTTCCTTGCGTCCAACCAGATCGATATTGGCGTGATCTGCACCCAAAAGGAACACGCACAGGAGATCGCGGAGAAGCTCGTGAATGGCGGCGTAAAGGCCATCTGGAACTTCGCCCCCATCGATGTGGAGGTGGAAGGAGCCTGCATCGAAAATGTGCATCTTTCGGACAGCCTGTTCGTCCTTTCCTATAGGCTGACCAACTCCTAAAGCTCTTATCATGTTATACGGGGCCGCCGTCCAGTGGCCCCGTCTTTTTCGATTGACCGCGGAATTGCGGTGAGTTGTGTGTCGGTCGCATATCAGCTTAGCCCGATGGCAAAGAACCTGCTATGCCATGGCTGCGACAAGAAGCAATAAAAAGACCCCGTATTGGGGTCTTTTTATGATTTGACGCGCCATTCTTGCATGTTACGGGATGAAGCTATCATCCTCGGGGATTTCCACGTC
>JBMNTV010000061.1:0-10996 GCA_050945915.1 Christensenellales bacterium | reverse complement strand
AGAGCGCGTGAAGAATATAAATGGTGTCATAGTAATCGTGTCATGGTATGCACCAACTGAAAAAAATGCACCCGCCTGGTTTTCTATAGGAATCGTGTTATTGTATCAAAAGCAAGGTTTATAGACAGAAAACCCCCGAGATTCGGGGGTTTTTCGTTTTCAATGCTTCACTTCCCTAACGTTCATTTTGCCCTCTGAATCAGCGTTATTGGCCAATTATTTATTGGCCAATTAACGAAACAGTTAGCTGCGTTCTGTTTTACCATATCTCCACCAAAGAATCCAACTTACGAACACCCGCTTTTCATCTTTGCAAACGGATTGTTCGAATCGCCCCGCGCAATCAAAAACCGCAGGATTTTTTAACGCCCAAAGGCCCCACGAAATGTGAGGCCTCAGGGTTTATGAAATGATTGGCGGGAAAATCTGCGTTATTCGCCCAGCGCGTTGGTGTAGGTGACCGCGTTCGCGCCCGCCAGGCGGCCGGAGGTGAATGCCCAGCCGAGGGCGGCGCCGCCGTAGGTGACGTACGGCTTCTTGTTGGAGTAGAGTACGCCGCCGCTGTCGTTACCCACCGCGTACAGGCCATTGATGGGCGTGGTGCCGTCGGAAAGCAGAACGTTCATGTTCTCGTCGATATCCAATCCGCCCACGGTGCTGAAGGCCGCGGAATAGCCCTTCAGCGCATAGTAGGGGCCTTCGCCCAGCGCCAGCAGCTTCGCCGCATCCTTGCCGAACTGCTCGTCCGTACCGGAAGCGCAGTAGGCTTCATAGTTGTTCAGCGTCGTGGAGAGCGTGGCGGCGGGAACGCCCATTTTCTCGGCAAGTTCCTCAAAGCTGTCCGCCTTGACCATTACACCCATGTCCACGAGTTTTTCAACGATGTCATAGACTTCGGGAATGGGCATGTTGGCCGGCAAAATGCCCTGGCTGCCCTGAGCATACGTGAAGATGCGGGAGGAGAAGCCCTTTTCCGCAAGGTCGTTCAGTCGATCCTGAGACCAGACTGCCCAGTAAGAGGGCCCTGCGAGCCACCAGGAGAAGAGCTGACCTTCCTTGACGAAGCGCTCGCCCTGCATGTCGATCCAGGGAATATCGCTGCACAGCACCAGTCCGTCAGGCACGTTGTTCAACGACCAGACCTGATCCCAGCCGTACCACTGGTCGATGGAACCGTCGTTCGTCGGGTGGACGGGATAGTCGTGGAGCACCACATTCGAGGTGGCGAAGTGCACCATGGGCACCATGTCGATGTTATAGGTGCCGGCACCCAGGTCCACGGCGGAAGCGATCATCTTGCCGTCGTTCTGCGCCATGCCGATGAGGGTCCAGTATCCTCCGAGATTGTCGAAATAGGGATTCTCAGAAAGGAAGCGCTCCTCAAGCTCCGCGCTGCCGCCAAAACCGCCGGTGGCGAGGATGACGGCCTTGGCGTTGATGGTGTATTCCGTGCCATCGTGCGCAACGGCCTTGACGCCCTGAATGGTACGGGTGGCCTCGTCGTAGATCAGGTCGGTCGCCTCGGTTTCCAGCATGTACCTGCCGCCCATTTCGGTATAATCCTCCATCAGGTTGGCAAAGTACTTGTCCACCATGGTGTTCTGACCGCCGTCGATCGGAATGCCGTAGTCGCGGCCTTCTTCCACGTTGAAACGGCTGACAAACTGGTATTTGCACCGGTAGATGTCCTGCGGACCGAACCCCGTCAGCGGGTTGTTGAAGAGGAAGCCGTGCTCGTAGAAGAGCCAGTCGATGGTGTCGCCGGAATTGTCCAGGAACTTTTTGACGATGTTCATCTTGGCATCGCCTTCGGTGTATTCATCCCAGGCGGCCAGCAGGGCGGCTCCATCCATATAGTCTTCGCCGTTGTTGAACTCTGCCTTGTACTTGGGCGCGTTCACGGCCATGGGCTCGCCGCAGAATGCAGAGGTGCCGCCGTAACGGCCGGCTTTGTCGATGGCGAGAACGCTGATGTCGGAACCAGCGGCCGCCTGAGCCTCCACAGCGCTCATCGCCGCGGCGCAGCCGGAACCGCCCATACCGACGACGAGAACGTCCACGTCAATGGTCTCGCTTCCGCCGGTCTTGGGCTCTTTCGTTTGGAATGCGGAAAGAGCGGCAGCGTCGGCGCCGCCAGCGGCCAAAGCCTGCTTCAGCACGTCGGTGACGGCGGTCAATACGGCGTTGCTGGTCGCCGTTGCGCCGGAGATGGCGTCCACAGCCACGGACTGGTGCTCCAGGATGCGGGGCACCAGGAAGGTGTTCACCGAGCGGACCATGGCCACGCTGTCGCGGTTGCCGTCCACCTCAATGTCCAGAATGCTGGTTTCATTCACCGTGACCTTCACGCTGATGGGCTCGATCGCAATAAATCCGTAGGCCGTGGCGGTATAGGTGCCGGGCTTCATCTTCACGGCGCTGGCTTCCTTGCCCATGGCCTGGTTCAAAGCGTCCGCGGCAGCGACCTTGATCGCATTGCTGGTGACCGTGCAGCCGCTGATAGCGTCTACCTCCGCGCTGTTGGCAACAATGATCCTGGCGGGCATCTGTTCGATGGCTTCGGTACCGATACCAGCGGTTTCGCCGTCGCCCACCACCGTGCAGTCGGTGATCTTTTCAGCGTCTACCGTAACGGTTACGGTAACGTCTCCGCCAAAGCCCTTGGCCGTGGCGCTGTAAGTGCCGGGGATGTATAGCCCGGCAGTCTCGGGTGTTGCGGTTGCTACCCCTGGAGTTTCTGTGTTCTCCTGCGGGGTTGCTGCGGGCGAGCAGGCCGCGAGCAAAGTCAGCAGCACGCTCAGCAGCAGCGCAATCCATTTCTTCATTTCCAACCCTCCTTCAACCTCCTTTAAGTTAAAATCCTGAATTATTTTCAGGACAATTTCATGGTATTGTGTTGTGTTACACCATTGTCAAGCCCATGTTTTTGTGAATAAAAAAGCAGGGCGCCGCTTTGTTGCGACGCCCTGAAATGCCGGAAAACCGCCCCCGGAACCTATGCTCCGAAAGGCCGCACGGGAAAGCGCATCTGCACATAATACAGGGGCGGAAGTTCTGACCGATATTCGATCGCGTCGATCGCGAAGCATACGTCATCGATGACGACGCAGTTTCTTTCCGCCGCGTAGTCCAGCGCGGGGCGCAGATCCTCCATGGTCAGGGAAAAGAGGTCTTCCGTCACCATCGTATACTGCAGACCGGGACCGCCCATCATGGCTTTTACCGGTGTTTGAATGGGCAGGGAAAACTCCCCCACGTAACGGAGTTCCGCGCTCAGCCCCAACTGAAGGTTCAGAGGGCCGTCGGTGAGATCATGGGGCGTCACGGAAACAAAGTATCCGACAAAGGGCATGCACTCCACCCACTTTTTCACCAGTTCCCGGGCCTGTTCGGATGGAAGGTGTTCCAGTGAATCAAAGAACAGGTGATAAGCCGGCTTGCAGTACACTTCAACAATCTTTCCAAGGTTGTTCCTGACCGATCGGATGCTGTTCTGCCGCGCGCTGCAGCGCTGCTTCAGCAGCTGCAGGTGCTGGATCTTTTCATCCAGCAGGCTGATCTGCTGTTCGTAGCGCGTGAGCTGGTCATCCAGGGAATGCCCCTCCTGAAACTCAGCAATCTCCGAAAGGGGAATCCCCATGCCGCGCTGCTGCCGGATGTTCATGAGCGTGATGAAATCGCCATCGGTATACAGACGGTAACCGTTGGCACTGTCAATTTTCGGGCAGAGCAGGCCGCAGCGCTCGTAGTGGCGCAGGGTATCGATGCTGACCCCGGAGTAACGGGAAAATTCGCCAATCTTATAAAACATTTATCTGTTACCTTTTCACATAAACTCTGGTGTTACACCATTGTTTACAATTCGTAAATGAAATGACTTGATATTATCATATCATTGAACTCGGAATATCACAAGGCGGGATGCGGGAACGCAAATCGCACATACTCTTGTCAGCTTTATCCACGATAGAAATTTGACATTCCGCATTATTTTTCTTCAATATCAAACAAAATACTGTGCTGTTCGACAGGCTCGTGTTATACTTAGCATAAATTATGTATGTGTTCCACGAAAGCGAGGTATCCCTATGACGGTGAGCTTTAACAAGCTCTGGAAACTTCTGATCGACAAAAACATGAAAAAGAAGGACCTGAGGGCAGCAACAGGTATTAGCACCACGACGCTTGCAAAGTTAGGAAAAAACGAAAATGTCAGCACCGGCATCCTCGCAAAGATATGCACAGCTCTGAAGTGTGACGTTGGCGACATTATGGAAATGACGCTGGACGAGGACGGCAACTGAAGCTTGCCCGCCATCGTCAACACGTCACCCTTGCCCGCGACGAAGATCATTGGTATTGGTGTTTCGTTCTGATCGGCGGGAATGAAAGGGACAACAGCCAATCATTTGATTTTTCTGCATGACACCTTGTTCTGAAGGCCGATTCACCCCTGTCGGACATCAGCTTGCTCCGCAAAAGAAAAGAGGTGCTGCAATGATCACTATCAACAGAAGGACCAAAGGAAGTGACGGGCTGGTCTTCTCCGCCCGCGCATCGAAAATCTGCCGCCTGATTGCGAGTTCAGTTATCATTCTGGCAGCAACTGCATCCTCTCTTTGCCTTGCCGCGGAACACAGCATCCACTGGACCGAGGACGAGCAAATCTTCATCGAAGAGCATCCGGTGATCCGCCTGGGTGTCGACCCGGAGTTTGCGCCCTTTGAATTCATCGACGCCCACGGCGAATACAAGGGAATCGCGGCGGACTATCTCGCTTTAATCGGCGAAAAGACCGGTCTGCAATTTGAAGTTGCAAGGGTGACCTGGCCGGAAGCCTACGACATGGCACTGTCAGGGGATCTTGATGCCCTTCCTGCCATCGGCAAAACCAGCGAACGGGAAAAACACTTCCTCTTTTCTGAACCGTATTACTCCTTTAAAAGGGTCATCGTGACCCGAGATACCAATACCAGCATTTCCGGAATGAACAATCTGGATGGCATGACCGTGGCTGTGCAAAGAAACAGTTCGCACCACAGCTATTTATTGTCCTACCCGCGGATCGGCCTCAGCGTGTATGACTCCGCCGAAGCCGCACTGACCGCGGTAGCCACCGGCTCGGAAGAAGCATTTGTGGGGAATCTTGCCGTCGTCAATTATCTGATCCGATCAAACGCTCTGACGAACCTCCGAACCGTGTCGTTTGAAGCCGATAAAGCGCAAGCCCTGCATTTTGCCGTTCGAAAGGACTGGCCTGAGCTCGTCAGCATCATCAACAAGGCCATACGAGCGATCACAGACCTGGAAAAGCAGGAGATTCACCACAAGTGGATCGACCTTCAAACGGAAACCGACTACGGTCCGATCATCGGCATTCTCGTGACCGCCGGTGCGTTTATCGCCGTGGTATCGGGGGTCTCTTTCTTCTGGATCGCCCGGCTAAAAAAAGAAATCCTTCAAAGGAAACAGATTCAGCTGGAGCTGGAAAAAGCAAAACAGGAAGCCGACCGGGCAAATGAGTCCAAATCCAGCTTTATGGCGCGGATGTCCCACGAAATTCGCACGCCCCTGAACGCCATTACCGGGATGGCCTACCTGCTGAAAAAGACCGGCTGCACGGTCACACAAAGAATGTATGCCGACAGAATCACCCAGGCCTCCTCGAACATGCTGAGCATCATCAACGACATTCTGGAATACTCAAAGATTACAGCCGGAAAGATGGAGCTGGAAACCGCTTCCTTTAATATGGATCAAGTGATCCAGAATGTCGTCACCATCGTGTCCTACAAAATTGAAGAACAGGGCATCGGCTTTAAACTTTCGAAAGACCCTCTGATTCCCAACTGGTTTATCGGGGACGCCAAGCGCATCGAGCAAATCCTGCTGAACATCTTGAACAACGCGGCAAAATTCACCAGCGTGGGCGAAGTGTCCTTGGATATTCGGCTCATCGCCAAGGAAAACGACAACTATCATCTGTCGTTTACCGTCAAAGACACCGGCATCGGGATGGATGAAGCGCAAATGAATAAGCTGTTCACCCCATTCACACAGGGGGACAGCAGCATCACCCGGCGTTTCGGAGGGACCGGGCTGGGCCTGTCCATCGTGAAAAACCTGCTGGATATGATGGGCGGCACCATACAGGTCTTCAGCACCCCCGGCGAAGGATCGACTTTTATCGTTCACCTGTCCTTAACGGTGGACAAGGAAAAAGAGGACGTATACTTCAAGGCATTGTCCAAAGATCATTTGAAAAAGATCAGGACCCTTGTTCTGGAAAAAGCCGGCGCAAACATGCACCTGATCGAGAGCTATCTCAGCGCCTTCGGCATCCACTGCGAACTCACCACCTCGCAGGCCAGCGCGCTGAGCATGCTGGAGTCCGCCAACGTAAGGCATGCCACTCCTTTCAATCTGCTCATCGTGGATTATGAAACCCCTGCGGAGGGCGGTTTTGAGTTCGTATCATCCATTCAGAAAAACAGCAACATCGCCAACAAGCCAAAAGTGATCATGCTGTTGCCGATGCTGCGTGAGGATCTGTTTGACAGGCTCAATGATTACGGGATAGACATTGGCATCTGCAAGCCCATCATCCCCTCCATCCTCTTGAACGGGATATTGGATCTGTTCGATTTGAAATCGGTGTCCGCGATGGAGCCGCCCGTCAGCGAGCCGTTATGCCTCGAAAAGGTGGATCGACCTTGCACCGTGCTGGTGGTGGAGGACAATAAAACGAATCAGCTCATCGCGGAATCCCTGCTGGAGCTCATCGGCGTCCCATCGATCCTGGCTTCCGACGGCAAAGAGGCGGTGGAGCTCTATGCCAAGCATCAAGACCAGATTTCCCTGATTCTGATGGATCTGCACATGCCCGTGATGAACGGGTATGAGGCAGCGGCAGAAATTCGAAAGATGTCTTCTTCCGTCCCCATCGTCGCCATGACCGCCGATGTGGTTTTGGGGGTTCAGGAGCAGTGTGCAAAAAGCGGAATTTATCATTATATCAGCAAACCCTTTGAGCCCGACCAGTTTCTCACAATGGTCAGGGAGATTCTTACAAAAACGCAGAACAGTTATAAGAATTCCGTGCTGGATACGTCTGCCGGCCTAAGAAACATGGGCGGAAATGCCGATATCTATCAAGAGGTACTCCAACGGTATTACACCGAGAATCAAGACACGCTGGACAAGCTATCCCGCGCGATGGACGAAAAGCGCTACGCAGACGCCGCGCAACTCATCCACAAGGTGAAAAGCAGTTCCGGAAGCATCGGCGCCCATTCACTGTATGCCCTTTCAAGCAAACTGCAACAGGCGTTGGATGCCCAAAACGAAGAGGAAATTACCCGGTTACACGAGGATATTGCCTGCACACTGAAAAGGTTGCTCGAAAAAATCTCTGAGTATCAAAACCTTTGATGCAGAATTTGAAGGAGGAACATACATGTCTGCAAAGATTTTGGTCGTCGACGATTCGGCAACCGATCAGAAAATCATCGCGAGCATACTTTCTGATTACAATGTCCTGCTGGCTGGCGATGGGCAGGAAGCGCTGCGCATCATCGATGAAAACCCTGATCTGGATTTGATCATCCTGGATTTGTATATGCCGAATATGGACGGCTTTGAAGTCCTTCATATTCTGCGGACCACCGAC
Source organism: Christensenellales bacterium (assembly GCA_050945915.1). Lineage (GTDB taxonomy): Bacteria > Bacillota > Clostridia > Christensenellales > CALWSW01 > CALNBC01. Next base: position 3,327 of record JBMNTV010000061.1, on the reverse strand, counting down.
CATTACCGACATTTGCGCACCATCATTTTGACCAATGATGATGAACTGGAAAATGAGATCAGGGGCCTGCAGCTTGGCGCGGTGGACTATATCCGAAAACCGCTGCATCTGCATTCCCTCAGGGTCAGGACGGATATTCATCTGAAGCTGATCCGGATCCAGCGGCTTTACGAAACCAAGCTGCACGATCAGGGCATAACCTTTGAAACGATTTTCCAGCAGGCTCCCATCGGCATTGTCATTACGCACAGCAGCGAGGTCTTTTCCTCTGCCGACCGCTGCAATTTGGTGAGCATCAACCCGGTTTTCGAACAGATCTGCGGGCGCACCAAAGATGAAATCATCACATTGGGATGGGAAGCCATCACTCACCCCGATGACGTTGAAAAGAGCATGGAGTATTATAAAAAGCTCGAAGCCGGGGAAATCAATAGTTATTGGATTCAAAAAAGATATGTCAAACCGGACGGTTCCATCACCTGGGTGAATATGCTTGTGGCCTCTTTGCCGGTTTCCAATCACCATAGAGATACCAGAATCTGTCTGGCGCATGATATCACAGAGCAAAAATTGCTGGAGCAGAGCCTGAGTGAAAGCGAGCGGAGCAAATCCGTTCTGCTGTCATCCTTTCCCGGAATGGCTTACAGGTGCAATTATGACCGCGAATGGACCATGCAGTTTGTGTCGGAGGGCTGCTATAAGCTGACCGGTTATTCGCCGGAAAGCCTGTTATACAACAGAGACCTTTCCTATAATGATCTCATCACCCCCGAGTATCGCGAACTGCTGTGGAATGAATGGGAGCGCATCATTAAGGACAATCTCCCCTTCAAATATGAGTATGAAATCACCACGGCCAGCGGCGAGCAAAAATGGGTGCTGGAGATGGGACAGGCCGTCTACAACGACGCGGGGGAAGTCGAGGCTTTGGAAGGGCTCGTTTTGGATATCTCCGAGAGAAAAGCAATGGAAAACCATCTGAGATATATCAACGAGCACGACCGCTGGACCGGCCTTTACAACCGGGAATCCCTGGAGCGCGCCCTTAAACAAGACGCAAGAAGCAAGAATCCTCCAAAACGAGCGCTCATCGGCATCAATTTGAGCCCGTTTTTTACGATTACCGTGAATTACGGATTCAACTACACGATGAATCTGATCAAAAAGGCAGTCGAAGCGCTGCGCAAGTTCTCACGGGAAGACCGCATGCTGTACAACTCCTACGAGAGCCGTTTTGTGTTCTATGTGAAGAATTATAAGGACAGAAGCGAGTTGATTGAATTCAGCGAAGAGATTGCGGCCACCCTGGTCAAGCTGTTTGTGACAGACAGGCTGGGCGGCGGAATGGGCATTCTGGAAATCGATCAGTATCAGCATTTGGGCATTGACGTGCTGCTCAAAAAGCTTTTGATCGCATCGGAACGGTCTGTCAATATCTTTGATCACGATTTTAAGGCCAGTTTTTATGACGAAGAGCTGGAGGCCTTGATCGTCCGGGAGGGGGACATCCGGCAAGAGCTTTCCAGAATCGCCGTAGAGAAGACGAGCGGGGAGTATTTCCTGCGGTACCAACCCATTTTGGATTTGAAAACAGACCGCATTTGCGGCTTCGAAGCCCTGGCGAGATTGCAGACCGAAAAACTGGGGCTGGTCTCACCCCTTGAGTTTATCCCGATTGCGGAGGAAACCAAACTCATCATCCCCCTTGGAGAAAAGGCCTTTGTGGACGCTTTTCGCTTTGTGAAAAAACTCATCGGACTCGGGTATCATTCCATGACCGTGTCTGTGAATGTATCCGCGATTCAGCTGTTGGCGCCGGATTTTACAAACACGCTGTTTAGTTTGATGAAAAAGATGGGTGTCAACCCCGCAAACATTGGCATCGAAATCACCGAATCGGTGTTTTCGTCCGATTATAATCTGCTGAACAAGGTAATCGGCGAACTGAAAGACGCGGGGCTTCACGTCGCGATTGACGACTTTGGAACAGGATATTCTTCGCTGGCCAGAGTCAAAGAATTGAATGTAAACAGCATCAAGATCGACAAACACTTTATCGACAAGCTGCTGGAAACCGGACCTGACCGTGCCATCACCGGCGATATTATTTCCATGTCCCACAGGCTGGGCACTGCACCATTGCCGAAGGGGTGGAATATGAAGCGCAAAAAGAGTATTTGCTCGCCAACGGATGCGACAAGATCCAGGGCTATCTGGTGGGCAGACCCCTCGATGAAGAAGCGGCGATTGAACTGCTCAGAAAGTACTCGTGCGTAGAGGACGACTATCAACTGCTGGATGCCTGATCCGGCAAATACGAGTTAATGGCGCGGAAAACCGGTACCGTCCTCCTCGTTTTCCGGTACCGCAGAACAATTAACCAAGGCGGGAATGCTGCAATCCGGCATTCCCGCCTTTGAATTCCCGCCTATTCAAATGGTCTTTTCAAATTCGGAGTGGTTTTTCATGAATGGTTCGTGCGGGTACTGACAAGTTCAGGCGGTTTTCGGGGCTCGTCCCACCTACTCGCCATGGGGTTATGCCCTGTTCATCGCCGCGAGGCAAACGTAAACCCTAAGGGCTTGCCGCCTAAAGGGCCAAGCAGGGAATCACCGGGTCGATGATCAGCGGCAAGTCTGGGTCGAAGTCGCCAAACAGGGCAAATCCAAAGTCCCTCTCCCCCAACAGGCAATAGGCGCAGCCCACTTTTTGCTTCCTTCCCCGAATGGTCTGCCAGGCGGTGGGGGCGGTATCCGCCAACACGACCAGAGAGTGGCGAATCAGCAGGCTCCCCTCTTCGCTTAAAGAAATTCCATCGATCCCTTCCCAATGGAGCCGGATCAAGCGCACAGCATCCGCCTTTTTCAGCATCCAGTTGAACTTGAGGCCGCAAGTATCCCCAAAGAGTTCAAGATCGACGCCGTCCCAGATCCCTTCGTATTTCAGTTTCTCGTAGATCAACAGGTCGGGGCGCCATTTTGGTGCGTTGCCCCCGATGACGTAGTTGAGCGTTCCGCGATGCTCCCCTTCTCCTTTGATGGCGACGTCTTCCCTTGCGCCGGAAAATGAAAGTTCCAGGACAATGCGCGTTTTTGCAGCAGCCTTTTGGTCTCGCGAAGTGATTTCCACTCCAATGCGGTCCTTCTGAAAGTAAAAACTCCCGCTGGGCGTTTCCGCCGCAAAGAATACCGTCGGGAGCGCATCCCTTCCACAGGAGACGAAAGCCAAGGGGGGCAGGATGTGTTTGTTGGCGTTGTATGCGTCGGGATTCTGCATCTTTGCCACCTCGCATCGGTATGCTCTACATGGTCGAACCAACGTGTGTGG